>JBDKJB010000103.1:0-6263 GCA_039796835.1 Pseudomonadota bacterium
CTCACTTGCGGTGCTGGCATGCGCTCTGGCAGCACATGTCCCTATCAAAAGTATCGTGGAAGGAATTGAATCGTTTGTCCCGGTTGCGGGGCGATCGAAACACGATCTGCTGGCGGTCGCCGACCGGGATATCCATTTGATTGATGACACCTATAACGCCAATCCTGACTCGGTGCGAGCGGCGATCGACGTGCTGAAGACTCTGCCAGAGCCTCGATTGCTCGTCCTGGGCGACATGGGAGAGGTAGGAGATCAAGGCCCGGCATTCCACGAGGAGATTGGTCAGTACGCTCGCCAATGTGGCATCGAGGAGTTGTGGACGTGCGGACCCTTGAGCGAGCACACTATGAGAGCCTTTGGTCGAGGTAAACACTTTTCCGACGCGCAAAGCCTGGCTGGACAGTTGAACAAGACCGTCTTTCAGTTCAATTCAACCCTGATCAAAGGATCTCGGTTCATGCGGATGGAGCAAGTGGTTCAAAAAATCCATGACCTTGCCAGTCAGCCTTTGGAGACACCATGCTCTTGACTCTTGCTCAGTGGCTGCAGACCCAGTTCCCTGAGATGGGTTACCTGCGAGTGTTTCAGTACCTCACCTTCCGAGCAGTGATGGCTGCGATGACTGCGCTCATGATGGGCTTGATCGCAGGCCCTTGGGTCATCTCCCGCCTTTCAGAGCTGAAGATTGGCCAGCCCATTCGCTCCGATGGTCCCTCCAGCCACGCCAGCAAGCAAGGCACCCCCACCATGGGGGGAGTGCTGATCCTCCTATCCATGGGCATCTCGACCCTGTTGTGGTTTGAATTGACGAATCGGTTCGTATGGATCGTACTGCTTGTGACTTTCGGCTTCGGGGCGATCGGCTGGGTCGATGACTGGCGCAAAGTGGTCCGTAGAGACCCGGAGGGTATGCGCTCAGGAGAGAAATACCTCTGGCAGTCATTGATTGGACTGGTGGCTGCCCTGTATCTGGTGTTTTGCATTTCGGAAAACACCAATGCAAAGGTGTTGGAGCTGTTCTTGAAATGGATCCAGTCTGGTTTTGATTTGAGCCTTCCCCCCAAGGCAGGATTGATGCTTCCGTTCTTGAAGGAAGTCAACTATCCCTTGGGCGTGCTCGGGTTTGTGTTGCTCACGTATCTGGTGATTGTGGGTGCAAGCAATGCCGTTAACCTCACGGATGGGTTAGACGGTTTGGCCATCATGCCGGTGGTGATGGTGGGGTCCGCTCTGGGGGTGTTTGCATATGTGACAGGAAACTCTGTCTATTCAAAGTACCTGTTTTTCCCGCACATCCCGGGAGCGGGTGAACTTCTGATTCTTTGCTCTGCAATGGCAGGCGCCGGGCTGGCATTCCTTTGGTTCAATACTCATCCCGCTCAGGTGTTCATGGGAGATGTGGGAGCCTTGGCCCTCGGCGGCGCGTTGGGCACGATTGCGGTGATCGTCCGCCAGGAAATTGTGCTTGCCGTGATGGGTGGAATATTTGTGGTGGAGGCGGTGTCAGTGATGCTTCAGGTCACTTGGTTCAAGTACACCAAAAAGAAAACGGGGGAAGGTCGGCGCTTGCTCAAGATGGCTCCGCTGCACCATCACTTCGAGAAAACAGGCTGGAAGGAGACACAGGTTGTCGTGCGCTTCTGGATCGTCACCATGCTGCTGTGTCTGGTCGGACTGTCCACCATGAAATTGAGGTGAGCACGGTGGATGCTATAAAAGGTCAAAGGGTGCTGGTGTTGGGCTCTGGGGTCTCCGGGACAGCCATGGCCAAGTGGTGCATCCGATGTGGCGCTACGGTCTCCCTGCTGGACACACGTTCGCAGCATCCGGGGCTCAAAAAAATCGCCGAAGCTCTGCCTGAGTTGAAGCTGGTGCCCCATACGCCAGGGACGAAACTGGAATTGAGTGGATTCGACAGGATTTACAAGAGCCCTGGCTTGTCTCCAGACAAGACGTTAGAACTGTTTGATCTGTCCAAGGATGGTGTCCCGATTCGAGGGGAAATCGACCTGTTTGTGGAGGCTTTGTGCTGGTTGAAGCAGGTTGGTGAATATAGTCCGCAGGTCCTGGGCGTCACGGGCACGAATGGCAAGACGACGGTGACAGCGCTGACCGGACATCTTTTGCGCGGTTGCGGTGTGGCCGTGGCTGTCGCCGGAAATATTGGCCCTGGTTTGATGGAGGGTCTCATGCAGTGCCTGGACGCCGATGCACTGCCTGAGGTCTGGGTTCTCGAGCTTTCAAGTTTTCAGCTCCACGATGGCTCAGGATTGAATCCCGATGCCGCAACGGTGCTCAACATATCACAAGATCACTTGGATTGGCATCCTGACTGGGATCACTATGTCGCGTCCAAAGCCCGGATATTTGGCCCAACGACCAGAAGGATCTTGAACCGGGATGACCCAGTGACTCGAAAGATGGGTGATCCTCCCTCTGCTGGCAAGTCGAGTCCCTCGCGCGAAGTGAGCACCTTTGGAGCCTCCTTGCCTATCTCACCAGGAGACTACGGCCTCGAGGAGGCGCAGGGAATGGTGTGGCTCGTGCGGCGGCTTGAGGCTGATGGATCAAAAAAGCGCCGTAACCAGAGCGAGGAAGAGGCGCCACTTCAAAGACTCATGCCCCTGGATGCATTGCACATCAGGGGACGACACAATGCTCTGAATGCTCAGGCGGCGCTGCTGCTTGCAGCCTCTGTCGGGTCTCCGATGGCCAAACTGCTGCATGCATTGAGCAGTTACAAAGGGGAACCGCACCGAGTGGAATTGGTCAAGGTGGTGGGTGAGGTGGAGTATTTTGATGATAGCAAAGGCACCAATGTCGGCGCGACGGCTGCTGCTCTTCAGGGCCTGGGTGCTGACAAGAGACTGGTGGTGATCATGGGGGGCGATGGCAAAGGGCAGGACTTTGAGCCTCTGTCTGCGCCTGTTTCAGCGTATGCCCGGGCGGTCATCCTGATTGGACGCGATGCTTCCAAGATTGAACAGGCAATCCGAAGCACTCCGGCCGTGATCGAGCGTTGCACCACGCTGGAACAAGCGGTGAGCAGTGCAGCCATGGCCGCTCGGCCCGGAGACGTAGTCTTGCTTTCCCCAGCATGTGCGAGTTTCGACATGTTCCGTGACTATGAGCACAGGGCGGAGGTGTTCCGCGCAGCTGTTGCCCGGCTGGAAGCAGACGATTCAGCGTCGCAGGTGGCTGGGAAATCATGAGTGCCTCTGTCGCGCGCCAGTTTGCGAGACCTGATGGGTCACGACGAGCAGGCCTGGATCAGGCTCTGGTATGGATCACCATCGCATTGGTTGCCTGGGGTTTGGTGATGGTCTATTCGGCGTCCATTGCAATGCCCGAAAACCCAAAATTCTCCAGGTACGCGCACACTCATTTTTTAATCCGACATGGTGCGAGCATCGGCATTGGTCTTGTCGCATCGTTGCTGATTTATCAGGTGCCGATGTCGGTTTGGGAAAAGGCAGCGCCGTGGTTGTTTGTCGCTTCCCTTGTCATGTTGGTGCTTGTCCTTGTGCCATTCATTGGGAAGGGAGCCAATGGTGCGCGGCGCTGGATTCCCCTCGGCGTTACCAGTTTTCAGCCTTCGGAGCTCGCCAAATTCGCAGTGCTGCTGTATGCGGCGGACTACATGGTGCGCAAGATGGAGGTGAAAGAGCGGTTTTTCAAAGCAGTGCTTCCCATGGGGCTGGCCATTGCAGTTGTCGGGATGCTTCTGTTGGCTGAGCCTGATATGGGGGCCTTCATGGTGATTGCAGTCATTGCCATGGGCATACTGTTCTTGGGGGGAGTCAACGCCAGGATGTTTTTCCTGATCGCTGCGATTCTGCTGATTGCGTTTTCTCTCATGATCGCTTTCAGTGAATTTCGCCGCGAGCGCATCTTTGCCTACCTCAATCCCTGGGCAGAGCAGCACGCACTGGGCAAAGGCTACCAACTGACTCACTCGCTGATTGCCTTTGGCAGGGGCGAGCTCTGGGGAGTTGGCCTGGGCGGAAGTGTCGAAAAGTTGCACTGGTTACCTGAGGCCCACACAGACTTCCTGATGGCGGTGATTGGGGAAGAGTTCGGTTTGATGGGAGTGGCTGCTGCCATTGGGCTTTATTTCTGGCTGATCCGCCGGATCATGCACATCGGCCGGCAAGCCATCGCTCTGGATCGGGTGTTTGCAGGTCTGGTGGCTCAGGGGGTTGGCATCTGGTTAGGTTTTCAGACATTCATCAACATCGGAGTCAACCTGGGGGCGCTGCCAACCAAAGGGCTGACCTTGCCGCTGATGAGCTTTGGCGGGTCGGCCATTCTGATGACGCTCGCAGCCATCACGGTTGTGTTGCGCGTGGACCGTGAAAACAGGCAGTTGATGCTTGGAGGGCGGGCATGACAGCGCAGCCCATTTCAAAAATTGCACTGATCTGCGCAGGTGGTACTGGCGGGCACATCTTTCCCGGGATTGCAGTTGCCAAAGGACTCCAGAGCAAAGGCTGGCAGGTCGAATGGCTTGGCACGTCCGGTGAAGCAGTCCGCCCGAGCATGGAAAGCCAGCTGGTCCCGCAGCAAGGTTTTCGATTTCACGGATTGCCTTTTGGTGGTCTGCGGGGCCAAGGGGTATGGGCGAAGTTGATGTTGCCATGGCGCTTGTTCCTGGCGGGTCGACAGGCCTGGAAAGTGATACTGGCGGTGAACCCGGGGGTGGTGCTTGGTTTTGGTGGATATCCGAGTGTTCCCGGGTGTCTGGCCGCTCGACTCAGCGGCAAGCCGACTGTTATTCATGAGCAAAACTCCGTGCCTGGGTTGGCCAACCGCCTCTTGGCCCGGTGGGCAGCCGCAGTGTTCTCGGCCTTTCCTGACGCGATCCAAGGCGCTGTCTGGGTTGGGAATCCTCTGCGCTCAGCATTCCTGACGAAACCGGACCCAAAGATGAGGTTTGAAGGCAGGACCGGCGCATTGCGCGTGTTTGTGACTGGCGGCAGCCAGGGCGCTTCAGTGTTCAATCGCGTGGTTCCGCAAGCTCTGTCGTTGCTTCCTCTTGCGAACCGTCCGATTGTCAAGCATCAATGCGGCCGAGGAAACGCAGACGTTGTGCGGCAGGTGTATCGGGGATTTGGGCTGGAGGCCGAAGTGGTCGATTTCGTGGAAGACCCCAGTCAAGCGATGGCTGATGCTGATGTGGTGATTTGCCGGGCGGGGGCCAGCACAGTCACCGAAATAGCGGCCCTGGGTGTGGCCGCGATTTTTGTGCCATTTCCACAGGCGGTAGACGATCATCAAACGGGCAATGCGAATTACTTGGTGGATCAAGCCGCCGGATGGCTGATGAGGCAGGACAGCTTCGATGCGCGCCGTTTGGCAGAAGCCTTGGCAGGGTTGTCTCGCGACATCCTGCTTGCCAGGGCGGTAGCTTCGTTTTCGTTGGCCAAGCTGGGGGCGACTGAGCGGATCGTGGAGGCCTGTGAGGTACTGCTGGGTCTGCCCGAGTCAATGGATCGGAGAGATAGATGAAGCATGCTGTGCGCAAGATTCATTTTGTGGGCGTTGGTGGTGCTGGCATGTCTGCCATTGCGGAGGTGCTGTGCAATTTGGGATATGAAGTCAGTGGTTCGGACCAATCGGACAGCGTTGTGTTGCAGCGGTTGGCCTCTCTCGGAGTCAAAACCTTCGTTGGGCACACCGCGGAAAATGTGGAAGGGGTGGATGCGGTGGTAACTTCCACGGCAGTCAAGGCTGAGAATGTAGAAGTCGTAGCCGCTCGCGCTCAGGGCATCCCGATTGTTCCCAGGGCGCTCATGCTTGCTGAACTGATGCGCTTGCAACGCGGGATTGCGATATCCGGCACCCATGGCAAAACCACCACAAGCAGTCTGGTCGCCACAGTGTTGTTGGAGGCTGGCCTGGATCCGAGCTTCGTCATCGGTGGACGTTTGGCCAGTGAGGGTGCCAACGCCAGATTGGGCAGAGGCGAGTACATCGTGGTTGAGGCAGACGAGTCGGATGCGTCTTTCCTTCATCTGCTGCCCATCATGGCGGTGGTCACCAACATTGACAGTGACCACATGGAAACCTACGCGCACGATCTGGGGCGCTTGAGGCAGGCATTTGTCGACTTTTTGCATCGCATGCCTTTTTACGGGACGGCCGTATTGTGCTCGGACGATCCTGGGGTGCGCTCCATCCTCCCCCAGGTGAGTTGCCCGATCACTACCTATGGGTTCGAAGAAGGGGCTCAGGTCCGCGCGGTGGATGTAGAGGAGGACGCT
>JBDKJB010000104.1:0-6262 GCA_039796835.1 Pseudomonadota bacterium
GGCCCCGCCCGGGGCTGGCGGGTCAAGCTCAGCTCCGTCAAAGTGGGCGACGTCGAGGTGTACGAGGTCGATGGCATCGTCACCGAAACACCGATGCCGCACGTGCTGCTGGGCAACAGTTTTCTCACCCGCTTTCAGATGAACCGGACCAATGACCAGCTGATGCTGCTCAAACGGTATTGAAGCGCCATGGCCCAGGTGATCATTCAGGACGAAACCCAGTATGAGGACCTGCTCAGCCTGTGGTCTGACCTGGAAGCCGGCCTGGGTGTGCTGCTGAACAACCCGTCTGCCATCCAGGAGTTCAGCCTGCGCATCCGGCAGTACGACCGCTGGATGCAGGATCTGCTCCAGCGTGACACAGACCTGGGCCTGTACCTGCTGTTCCAGCTCGCCACCAACTCCCCCGTCGGCTACAGCACGTCGCACGCTGTCGTCAGCAGCGTGCTGAGCCACCTGCTGGCGGCCGACCTGGGCTTGCCGCCCTCTGAACGAGACAGCCTGGTGGGAGCAGCGTTCACCATGAACATCGCCATGACGGCCCTGCAGGACCAGCTGGCCCGGCAAAGCGAGCGACCCTCGATATCCCAGCTCGAACAGATCAAGTGGCACACCTCCAAGGGCAGTCTGATGCTGGCCAACCTTGGGGTGGACGACTCCCAGTGGCTGGATGTGGTGCGCCTGCACCACGACGAAGGCATCGACCAGGGGACCCTGCAGGACGCGCTGCCTCATCGGCGCCTGGCCCGCGTGCTGCGCACCATCGATCGCTATGCCGCCATGATCAGCCCGCGGCAGTCGCGCTCTGGCCGCAGCACGGCCGATTCGATCCGCTCGATCGTCAATTCGTCCACCCAGCACCTGGACGAGGTGGGCCATGCCCTGATCCGTGTCGTGGGCTTGTATCCACCCGGCACCTATGTGCGCATGGACGACGGGGCCATTGCGGTGGTGATGCGGCGCAGCAAGGTGTCCAACATGCCGCACGTGGCCATCGTGATCGACGACAGCGGCGAGGTGGTGCGTGAACCGCTGCTGCATCAGACGGCCAAGGGAGGCGGCATCCAGGCCGCCCTGGCAGCCAGCAGCGTGCATCTGCAGCTCAACCACCACCTGGTGCTGCAGCTGAGCGCCCGAGTGGGCCAACTCGAGGTCTAGGGCTTGAAGGCAGCGCGGGCTGCTGCCAGGCGCTGGTCCAGGTAAGCGCCGTAAAAATCCGCGGACGAAATCCCTTCCAGCCGGGGCGTCACCTCCTTGCCGTCTGGCCCCAGGAACAACAGGGTGGGAGCAATCCTGATCCGCTGGCGATTGATCCAGTCCGAGTGGCTCACGGCGCCGCCCCAGTCGGCCAGCATCGTCTGGCTTTGCATGTTGATCTGTACCACTGGCGTCCCTTGCTCCCGATACATGGGGGCTAGGTAATGCTCGCGCACGATCTTGCAGTACGGGCAACCATCCAGACTCACCATCACCACCAAAGCCTGCCCTTTGCGCTGTGCCGCCTGCGCTTCCTGCGGCAGGTTGCGGGCCGTGGGCAGCAAGGCCTGCCCTGCCACAGTTGCCGACAGCACCCACAGGGCCAGACCCATCACCCAGGCGTTCCAGCCTTTGTTCGGCCTCTTCGGCCTCATTTGGCCTCCCGCTCCATCAGCAGATAGGTGTTGTAGGCGTTCATGCGGTTGAGCACCCCAAACAGGGGCACCCGCTCATAGGCCGACCAGTCCACTGCTTTGTAGGCTTCGTCAAACGGATCCATGTTCTGCGCTGCTTTGCGCATGCTGTTGCGCAGGTGGAGCAGGTAATCCCGCGTCAGGCGCAGGTCTTCGGGCGCCTGGGCAGACAGCGGACCATGCCCTGGCACCACCCACCTCGGTTGCAGGCGCAGCATGTCGTCCAGCGCGCTCACCCAGCGCTGGCTGTCGGCCTGGCCGACAAATGGAATACGGCCCCGGAACATCAGGTCTCCGGCAAACAGCACCCCCTCGGAGGGCACATGGACCGTCAGATCCTCAGGGGTATGTGCCGGCCCCATGGGCTGGATGTGAATGCGCACCCCCGCCAGATCCAGCTCATGCCGGGAATCCAGCCACTCGTCGGCGGGCAACACCCGAGTGTCGGCGTCCAGCGCGGCGCCCACCTCATGCCGCGCTGTCTCCAGCCGCGCCTGTGCGGCAGCAGAGCCAACATAATCCCGCCCGCCCCGATGCGCCAGGATGCGGGCTCCGGCGTCCTTGAAGACCTGCAGGCCATAAATGTGGTCTGCGTGGTAGTGCGTGACGATGACGTGCGTGACCGGCTGCGTCGTGATGCGTCGGATCTGAGCCAGCAACTCCCGCGCCAAGGCAGGCGCCCCCAGCGCATCGACCACCACCACCCCGGCCGGAGTGACGATGAAGCCCGCGTTGGAGATGAAGTTGCGGTTGCCGACAGTGCCCATCGCCGACTGCCCCTGCACCATCCAGACCCGGGGGCTGACCTGCCGGGGGACCACTGCCCCATCCTGTGCAAGGGCAGCGCATGCCAGCCCGGCCAAGCAAGCGGCAAGCAGCGCCCGCAGCATGGTCAAGCCAGGGTGTCGGCCCAGATGTTGCTGGCCCAGCCCATGGCATAGGCACCTTCGAGCACATTGGCCGCGGGGGACACACCCCCCGAGCCGGCCACCGTCAGCATGGTCTTGCGTTCTGCGTCGTAGCGGTGCACGCTGGACACATGAACCACCTCATCGGCACTGACAAAGCTGTAGCAGGTGTTGTTGTAGATCGGGCTCTGGTTGGGGGCCTGCCCTTGCAGCAACGCCAGCACCGCCGCAGCACAGACCTTGCCGTGCTGGTTGGCCATGTGACCTGACTTGGGCATGAGCGGCGCCACCTGGATGGCGTCGCCGATCACGTGCACATTCTTGGCGGCCTTCGACTCGAAGGTCAGGAAATCCACCTCGCACCAGCGCTTGTTGGCCGTGGCCAACCCAGCCTGCACCGCCACGTCACCCGCACGCATGGCAGGCAGCACGTTCAACACCGCTGCCTTGAAGTCGTCATTGAACTCGAACTTCAGGGTCTTGGTGGTGGCATCCACATCGGTCACCGCATGCTTGGGACGGTATTCGATCAGGCCGGCATAGCGGTCGGCCCAGGCCTTCTTGAACAAAGGGCCCTTGGATGTCACGTCATCGTTGGCATCGAAGATGACGACCTTGCTGCGCGGCTTGGCGGCCTTGAAGTAGCTGGCGACCTGACAGGCGCGCTCGTAGGGACCGGGGGGGCAGCGGTACGGCGCCAGCGGGATGCTCAGGGCGTACACGCCGCCATTGGGCATGGCCTCAAGCTGGCGGCGCAGGTCCACCGTCTGCTGGCCGGCCTTCCAGGCGTGCAGGACCTGGTCTTGGGCGCCCGGACGGCTCATGCCCTGCAGGGTCTCCCACATGAAATCGACGCCGGGGGAGACGATCAGACGGTCATAAGCCAGCTCGGACCCGCCCGCCAACCTGACGATGCGCTTGTCCACATCGATCGAGGCAGCGCGGTCGCGCACCACGGTCACGCCATGCTTTTTGGCCAGCGCGTCGTACGGCGTGGTGATGTCGGCCATGGTCTTGTGGCCGCCCAGCACCAGATTCGAGATCGGGCAGGACACGAAAGCGGCATTGGGCTCGACCAGGGTCACGTTGACACTGCCGTTGGACCACAACCGCAGGTATTTGGCTGCTGTGGCACCGCCAAAACCGCCACCGATGACGACAACCTTGGGGCCACTGCCACCGGTGGCACAGCCCACCAGGCCAAGGGCCGACACCGCACCCAAGCCCAGGGCGGCGGATTTGACAAACTGGCGGCGCTGCAGCGCCACGTGTTTTTGTGGGTTCATGTCCATCGCTCCTCAGTTCTTCTGCGCGGCAAAATAGCCGGCGATGGCTTCAATCTGCGCATCGCTGTAGCCCTTGGCCAACTGATGCATGATGGTGGCTGGGCGTGCGCCGCTCTTGAAGTCAGCCATCGCCTTGACCAGGGCTGCGCGGTCATACCCCGCCAGCGACACCATGCCCGGCGCTGCCCGGCCGTTGGTGCCATGGCAGTTGGCGCATGAAGCCGCCATGGAGCGGGCTTGCAGCGCGTCAGCCTGCGCCAGGGCGGCTGGGCTGCCCAGACTGGCCACCGCGGCAGCCAGCAGGGCCAATAATTGAACAGGTTTCATAGGTTCTCCTCGTGGGGCATGGCCAAAGTGTTTATATCAATGAATGCTAATTTACTTATTTAAACGGTGGCACCGGGACTTTCCCTGCCACTGCCGACACTGGTTTCGCCATCCGCATCGATCGCGATCTGCATGCACACGGCACGGCACAGCTGGGCCGCACGTTCATCCACGATGCGATAAAAAATCTGCACCCCTTCACGGCGCCGGCCCAGCACGCCAGCGGTGTGCAGGGTGTTGAGATGCTGCGACATGTTGGGTTGCGTGGTGTGAATCTCCTGCAAGAGTTGGCCCACGTTCTTTTCAGAGTTGCACAGACTGCTGATGATTTTGAGCCGCATGGGCGCAGACATCAAGCGGAACAGGTCTGCGGCCTGGTCAAACACCTGGTCGGACTCGAGCACGGGCTCGTCGGCAGGAGGAGGGGCATTCATGCCTGCTGATGTTACCCAATGGCGGCACAAAGAGTGAGAGCACAAGCCCCTGTCTACCGCCCACCTTGGCGCATCGCACGGCTCAGCAGCAGCACGGGGACCAGGCCCACCCCCACCAGCACCAGGGCGGGCAGCGTCGCCTCACCCAGACGCTCGTCGCGGGCAAACTGATAGGCCACCACGGCCAGCGTGTCGCTGTTGAAAGGCCGCAGCACCAATGTGGCGGGCAGCTCCTTCATCACGTCGACAAACACCAGCAGGGCCGCTGCCAGCGCAGTGCGAAGCAGCAAAGGCCCATGCACCTGGGTGAGCAGACGCGGCGCACGGGTGCCCAGCGTACGGGCCGATTCATCGATGCTGGCGGGAATGCGGGCATACCCGCTCTGTACCGACTGCAGGGCTACCGCGCAAAACCGCACCAGATAGACCCATACCAAGCCGAGCGAGGTGGCCGTAACGCCCGCCGCCACCCCGCTGTGCGGCCACTGCTGCTGCAGCCAGCCCAGGGGCATCAGCAGCCCCACCACCACTACAGCCCCCGGAATGGCATACCCTACCCCCACCAGTTGCGCCGCGGCCTGGTTGTAGGCACTGGGCTGGCGGCGCACGCTGAAGGCCAGCACCCAGGCCACCCCCACCGCCAGCACGGCCGTCAGCCCCCCCAGGCGCAGGCTGTTGAACGCCCATTGACCGAACTGCCCCCATTGCCATTCCGCTGTGCTGAACAGCAGCGGACGCAGCATGAAGAGCA
This sequence comes from Pseudomonadota bacterium, assembly GCA_039796835.1. Lineage (GTDB taxonomy): Bacteria > Pseudomonadota > Gammaproteobacteria > Burkholderiales > Burkholderiaceae_C > JBDKJB01. Next base: position 5,377 of record JBDKJB010000104.1, read on the forward strand.
GGGGCAGCACAAAGCCCAGCAGCACCGGCAGGCCACACAGCAACCAGGCCCAGATCTGCGCAGCACCACGCAGGCAGGGCAATTGCATTTCGGCTGAGGCCGCGGTCGGTGCGGCTGTGGCCGCAAATCGCATGCGCTTCTGGGCGCGTGCTTCCATGTGCAAAAGCACCGCCACCAGCACCAGCAACACGCTGGCCAGCTGCGCAGCCACCAAGCGGTTGTCCATTGCCAGCCAGGCCTTGTAGATGCCTGCCGTGAAGGTCTGGATGCCAAAATAACTCGAGACCCCGTAGTCCGCCAGGGTCTCCATCAGGGCCAACGCCATCCCGGCCGCCACGGCCGGGCGCGCCAGCGGAAAGGCCACCCGCAGCAGACGCCGACGCAGCGGTGCCCCCAGAAGCCGCGCCGCTTCCATCAGGTGCGCGGCCCGCTCCGCCAGGGCCGTGCGCGCCAGCAGATACACGTAGGGGTACAGGGTCACGACGAAGATCAGCATCGCCCCACCCAGGCTGCGCACATCGGGCAGCATGCGGCCTTCCAGACTCAAGGCCTGGCGCATCCAAGTCTGCAGCGGGCCGGCAAACTGCAAAAAGTCGGTGTACGCAAAAGCAACCACGTAAGCCGGCATGGCCAGTGGCAACAGCAGCGCCCATTCAAACACCTGCCGCCCCCGAAATTCGAACAGCGTCACCGCTGCCGCAGTGGCCAGGCCGACCGCAGCCACCCCCGCCCCCACCACCAGACACAGCCACAGGGTGGTCCAGACATATCCAGGCAACACGGTGCGAGCCATTTCGGCGATCAAACCCATGCCGCTGGCTCCCCCAGTCCCAGGCCACCAGGCCGAGAACACCGCCAGCACCGGCACGAAAAGTGCCGCCGCCAG
>JBDKJB010000105.1:0-6216 GCA_039796835.1 Pseudomonadota bacterium
ATTGAAACCAGTTCCGAAGCTGGCAAGGGCACACAGTTCAGGCTGGTGCTGCCTTTGACCACCGCCATCACGCAGGTGGTGATGCTGCGCATGGGTGAACTGTCTGTGGGTGTGCCTGCCAATGTGGTTGAAATTGTTCGGCGGGTGCCCAAAGCCGACGTGGACCGTGCCTACGACAACGGCAGCTTCAGTCATTCTGGCGAGACCATCCCCTTTTTCTGGGGAGGGGCGCTGCTGCAGGCGTCTCCTTACAGCAGCGAAACAAGTGTGAAGAATTTGCCTGTGGCCATCTTCCGCAGTGCAGGTCAGCGCGTCGCCATCCACGTCGACGAAGTGCTGGGCAACCAGGAGGTGGTGGTCAAAAACCTGGGGCCCCAGTTGTCGCGGCTCCCTGGCCTCACCGGGATGTCGGTACTGGCCTCAGGTGCCGCAGTGTTGATCTACAACCCGGTGGCTCTGGTGTCGGTGTACGGCAGCCAAGCCCGGGCGCTGGCAGCAGCAGCTGCCCAAGCCCCGGCGGCTGACCTGACCACCGGCACTGCACCCCCAGCGGCCTCCGGGACTCCGGAACCCCTAATGGCTGCGGCTCAGGTGCCTCTGGTGCTGGTGGTCGACGATTCGATCACCGTGCGCCGGGTGACCCAGCGCCTGCTCAAACGTGAGGGCTATCGGGTATCGTTGGCAGCCGACGGTTTGCAGGCGCTTGAGCGCCTGGCTGAGGAGCGCCCAGCCGTGGTGCTGTCAGACATTGAGATGCCGCGCATGGACGGGTTTGACTTGGCACGCAACATCCGTGGCCATGCCGAATACAAAGACTTGCCCATCATCATGATCACTTCGCGCATCGCTGAAAAACACCGTGAGCATGCGCGTGAGCTGGGTGTGGACCACTATCTCGGCAAGCCCTATGCTGAAGAAGAGCTGTTGCGTCTGGTGCAGCAGTACTGCTCTGAAATTGCATAAAAATTCGGCTTTTTCCGTTACTGGAAAACATTTTTGTGCTATGTATTTCATAGTATTTTTGATCGCCACTGCCTGAGCACGTCAAATTTGCTACGTTCGCAGAGCGGACGGATGCCTCACGGGTGCGCCATCGATTTCCGTAAAATTGCCCCATGCCTGCGGAATCTGCGCCGATCAACCTCACCAATCATTTTTTGATCGCCATGCCGGGCATGGCGGACGCCACTTTTGCCAAAAGCGTGGTGTATGTGTGTGAACACAGTGAGCGTGGGGCACTGGGCCTGGTCATCAACAAGCCAAGCGACATCAATCTCAAGGCCCTGTTTGAGAAGGTCGACCTGTCACTGACCCGAGCGGATCTGGCCGGAACACCGGTTTTCCACGGTGGGCCTGTGCAAACCGAACGCGGTTTTGTCCTGCACGAAGCCCTGTTCGCCAGCCCGGACCAAACCCAAGAATCAGTCTATGCAGCCACGATGACCATTCCCGGAGGGTTGGAGATGACCACGTCCAAAGACGTGCTCGAAGCCTTGTGCTCCGGTGCTGGGCCGTCCAAAGTATTGATTTCGCTGGGATATTCAGCCTGGGGGCAAGGACAGCTCGAATCTGAACTCGGTGAAAACAGTTGGCTGACGGTCGATGCTGACCGGCGCGTTATCTTCGACACACCGGTGGCTCAGCGCTACGACGAAGCTCTGGCCCTGCTGGGCTTGCAAGCCTGGATGCTGCAACCCGAAGCGGGGCATGCATGAACGCTGCTGCAGCGACATCTCCCACCTGCAGCGTTTCGCCCCAGCATCAATCCTTTCTGGCCTTCGACTATGGTAGCGCCCGCATTGGCGTGGCCAGCGGCAATCGTCTGCTGCACAGCGCGACAGCCCGGCGCACCATCCAGACCAGGCGAGGCGACGTGTTCGGACAGGTGGCTGAGCACATCCAGGAATGGCAGCCCGATGCTCTGGTGGTCGGCGTGCCATTTCACCCTGACGGAAACCCACACGACAACACCCAGCGTGCCCAAAAATTTGCGCGCCAGCTGCGAGGGCGATTTGGCCTGCAGGTCTATGAAGTGGATGAACGTTACTCCACCACCGAGGCCTTGTCGGATCGGCATGCTGATGCAGATGCTGGAGCGGCCTGCATCATCCTGGAACAGTTCTTGAGAGGATTGCGTTGACTGAAGGGACATTCACCATGACTGCCACATTGACCCTGGACGCGAATGCGCTCTACCGGGAGTTGTTGCGAGACGTGCAGCGCATCCACACGCCGCAGACGCGGCTGGTGGGCATCGCTTCGGGTGGGGCCTGGCTCGCCGAGCGCATCCATCAGGACTTGAACCTGAAAGATCCGGTGGGTGTGATTTCGTCAGCGATGCATCGCGACGACTTCGGCAAGCGGGGCCTGAACAGCAAGGGGCAGACCAGCCTTCCGTTTGAAGTAAACGACGCTCACATCATCATCGTGGACGACGTGCTCTACACGGGCCGGACCATCCGCGCAGTGCTCAACGAGCTGTTTGACTTTGGCCGACCGGCCAGCGTGAAGCTGGCGGTGCTGGTCGACCGGGGCGGCCGCGAGCTGCCCTTTGAGGCCGACTGCTGCGCAGCCCGGGTGAACCTGCCTGCGGATCAGTCCCTGGCATTGGGGCGCACTGAAGGCGGTGAATTTGTTTTCCGCGTCCAAACCCGATCCATCTCCTGACCCCTGAGGCCCCATGCTGAAACGGCGCAACCCCCAACTCAACAGCAACGGTGAGCTGATCCACCTGCTCTCCACCGAAGGCCTGCCGCGTGACACACTCGTGCACATCCTCGACACAGCCCACAAATTCGTCTCTTTCAACGACCGGGAAGTCAAAAAAGTGCCCTTGCTGCGAGGCAAGTCGGTCTTCAATCTTTTTTTCGAAAACAGCACGCGCACGCGCACCACATTCGAAATCGCCGCGACGCGCCTGTCGGCAGACGTGATCAACCTGGACATCTCCCGCTCGAGCGCCAGCAAAGGCGAATCCTTGCTGGATACGGTAGCCAATCTGTCTGCGATGGCGGCCGACATGTTTGTCGTGCGCCACAGCGAATCTGGCGCACCCTACCTCATCGCCCAGCATGTGGCCCCACATGTGCATGTGATCAATGCAGGTGATGGCCGGCATGCCCACCCGACCCAGGGCCTGCTCGACATGTTCACCATCCGCCACTACAAAGGGGACTTTGCCAACCTGCGCGTCGCCATCGTCGGTGACGTGCTGCATTCGCGCGTGGCCCGCTCCGACATCCATGCGCTGACCACCTTGGGCTGCGCCGAAGTGCGGGTGGTTGGCCCCAAGACCTTGGTGCCAGGCGACATGCAACAGATGGGAGTGCATGTGTTCCACACCCTCGAAGAGGGCATCCGGGACTGTGACGTGATCATCATGCTGCGCCTGCAGAACGAGCGCATGAGTGGTGCGCTGCTGCCGTCGGCGCAAGAATTCTTCAAGACCTTCGGCCTGACGCCCGAGAAGCTCCAGTTCGCCAAGCCGGACTGCATCGTCATGCATCCAGGCCCCATCAACCGGGGGGTGGAGATCGACTCCACGGTGGTGGACGGGCAGCAAAGTGTCATTCTGCCGCAGGTGACCTACGGCATCGCCGTACGCATGGCGGTGATGAGCATCGTCGCAGGTAACCAGGGGTAAGGCGCACATGAACCAACGACAACTCATCCAAGGCGCGCGCCTGATCGACCCCTCCTCAGGGCTGGACATGGTAGGTGACATCGCGATCGAGCGCGGCAAAGTGGTGGCATTGGGCGCCGCAGGTGCGGACTTCCGCCCTGACGCTGTGATTGACGCACGTGGCCTCGTGGCCATGCCAGGCCTAGTGGATCTGGCGGTTCGTCTGCGCGAGCCGGGTTACGAGCATGCCAGCATGCTCGCCACCGAGCTCCGTGCCGCCTCCGCCGGGGGCGTGACCACCCTGGTGTGCCCACCAGACACCGATCCGGTGCTGGATGAACCCGGCCTGATCGAAACCCTGCGATACCGTGCGCAGGCCCAACAACAGTCACGGGTCTATGCACAAGGCGCACTCACGCGAGGACTCAAAGGAACAGTCCTGACCGAACTGGCGGCATTGGCAGAGGCCGGCTGTGTGGCTTTCGGGCAGGCAGAAGTGCCCATCACCGATACGCAGGTGCTGTACCGTGCTTTTCAATATGCGGCCACCTTCGGATACTCTGTATGGCTGCGCCCGCTGGACGCCAGTCTGGGTAAGGGCGTCGCTGCTTCGGGTCCGCTGGCCACGCGCATGGGCCTGCCGGGCGTGCCCGTCACGGCCGAGACCATCGCGCTCTTCGCCATTCTGGAGCTCATGCGCAGCACCGGGGCGCGTGTTCACCTGTGCCGCCTGAGTTCTGCTGCTGCAGTCGAGATGTTGCGTCAGGCCAAGCGAGAGTCTCTACCGATTACCGCTGATGTGAGCGTCCATTCGCTGCATCTGTGCGACGTGGACATTGGCTATTACGACAGCCGATCACGGGTCAACCCCGTGCTGCGGCAGTCCACTGACCGAGCTGCATTGCGGCAGGCGCTGGCCGACGGCACGATTGACGCCTTGGTGTCTGACCACACGCCCGTCGAAGAAGACGCCAAAGCCCTGCCTTTTGCAGAAGCCGAACCCGGAGCGACTGCCGTCGAACTGCTGCTCAGCCTTGCGCTGCAATGGAGCCACGCCGATCACGTCCCGCTGGCCACCGCCTTGGCACGCCTGACCACCGGCCCTGCCACGGTCTTGCATGCCGGTCGCGCGGGCGCTCATGTGCAGGCCGGGCGGCTGGCCGTAGGCACGTCGGCAGATATTTGCCTGTTCGATCCACAGGCCCACTGGCAAGTCAAAGGCAGCCAGTTGCTGAGTCAAGGCAAGCACACTCCTTTTGAAGGCATCGAACTGCCGGGGCGCGTGCGCTTCACCTTGGTGGGCGGACGAGTGGCCTATCAGGCACCGTGATCCGTCTGCGCGCTTTCTGGCGCCTGTTGGGTGTCGTGGCGCACTTGTTGTTTGGCCTTGCCCAGATGCTGTTCATGTTCCGAAGTTGGAGCGAACAGCAGCGCCGGCAGGCCGTCTGCATCTGGGCAAGGGGCTTGCTAAGGCGGTTTGGGGTAACCTGCGAATGGCGCGGCATGCCCCCCCTGAATGGGCCGCTTCTGGTGGTCTGCAACCATCGCTCCTGGATGGACATTCTGGTGCTTCACGCACATTTTTTTGGGCGCTTCATTGCCAAGGCGGAATTGCGCAGCTGGCCGGTGCTGGGCTACATGGCTGATTTGGCCGGCACGCTGTTCATCGAGCGGGGTGCGCGGCGTGACACCCTGCGCGTGGTGCACCACATGGCCGCCGCGCTGAATGCCGGGGACGTGTTGATCATCTTTCCAGAGGGCACGACCAGCTCGGGGCCAGATCCGCTCCCTTTTCACGCCAACCTGTTTCAGGCAGCCGTCTCGGCCCGCAGCCCGGTCCTGCCCGTGGGCCTGCTGTACCTGGAAGCTGGAACGGGCACTCTCAGTCACGCTCCGGATTTTGTCGGCGATACACCGGGCCTGACCTCGGTCTGGCGCACACTGTGCGCACCTCCGTTGCGTGCTGTGCTGCGGATGGGTCAACCCGAGTCCGTCCCAGGCTCCGATCGCCGCCAGCTGGCTGAGCGTGCTCACATTCAGGTGGCCCGCCTGTTGCAGAGGCCCCTGCAGTGATTGCCGGCGCTGTCGGTTTGCTCGTCGTGCTGGCTGTGCCGATGTTGTGGGCCTTGGCATATGCCCTTGGCCAAGGATTGGATGGGGCAGCTTGGGCTCGCCTGGTGGATGAGCCTGCGTTCTGGCGCGCATGGGGTTTGAGTCTGTGGACCGGCATTTCTTCGACGTTGATCGCGACAGGGGCCAGCGCCTGCATCCTGTCCCGGGCCTTTCCGGGGTCGCGCTGGTCTGCATTGATTCGGCGTGTCCCCGTGATGCTCGCCGTGCCCCATGTGGCGTTCGCTGTCGGCATGGTGGCCTGGCTGGCGCCGAGCGGCTGGTGGCTGCGAATGCTGTCACCTTGGGCCACCGGCCTGACTGCTCCACCGCCCTGGACCACCACGCAGGACCCTTGGGGCCTGGGTTTGATTGCCACGCTGACCTTGAAGGAAATCCCCTTCCTTCTGTGGATGGCTGCCACCCAATTGCAGCGTGCAGACACAGCCCAACAGTGGCAGCGCGAGCTGGAGCTGGCACAAACC
>JBDKJB010000106.1:0-6212 GCA_039796835.1 Pseudomonadota bacterium
GACGAGAGCCTGCACAACGAGGTGCCGCAATGAACCTGAGCGCTCACGCCGGGCTGCTGACCCTCATCGCCGTGCTGGTGGCGGGCCTGCTGCTGCGCATGCCCATCGGCTTTTCGATGCTGGCCAGCGGCGTGGCCTATCTGGTGGTGGTGAAGCAGGACATCGGCCTGGTGGCCGAGCAGGTCGGTAACGGCCTCTACAACTCGTATGTGCTGCTGGCCGTGCCGCTGTTTGTGTTTGCGGCCAACATCATGAACGCCGGCACGGTGAGCGAGCGCATCTTCGACTTCTGCCGCGTGCTGGTGGGGCGCCTGCGCGGTGGGCTGGCCCAGGTGGACATCCTGGTCAGCGTGGTCTTCAGCGGCATGAGCGGCAGCGCCATCGCCGATGCGGCCGGGCCCGGCCTGGTGACCATCCGCGAGATGCTGAAGAAGCCCGAGTATTCGCGCGGCTTTGCGGGGGCTGTGGTGGTGGCCAGCGCTACCCTGGGGCCGGTGATTCCGCCGTCCATTCCCATGGTCATCTACGCCCTGGTGTCGGGGGCCAGCGTGGGTGCGCTGTTTCTGGGCGGCGTGTTGCCCGGGGCTTTGATGGCCATCCTGATGATGGCCGTGGTGCATGTCATTGCCACCCGGCACAACATGCCGCGCGAGGCGCCCATCCCCCGCAGTGAATGGCCGCGCATCGTGTTGCGCGGGGCCCTGCCGCTGTCGTTGCCGGTGGTGCTGCTGGGCGGCATCTACAGCGGCGCGTTCACGCCGACCGAGGCCGCGGCCGTGGCGGCGCTGCATGCGCTCATCCTGTCAGCGTGGGTGTTCCGCGCCCTGTCCTGGCGCAGCTTCTGGGCCGTCACGCTCGAGTCGGCCCGCGCCAGCGCGGTCATCACGATCATCCTGGCCGGGTCCTTTGTGCTGAACTACGCCTTTACCGCAGAAGGTGTGCCGCAGGCGCTGGCCGCCTGGGTGCAGGGCCTGCAGCTGTCGCGCGTGCAGTTCCTGCTGATGGTGAACCTGCTCTTTCTGGTGCTGGGGTGCTTCCTGGACGTGTCGGTGCTGTTGCTGGTCTTTGTGCCGATGCTGCTGCCGGCGGTCAAGCTGCTGGGCATTGACCTGGTGCATTTTGGGGTGCTGGTGGTGCTGAACATGATGATCGGTCTGGTCACGCCGCCCTTTGGCATGCTGCTCTTTGTCACCAAGGCGCTGACAGGTATCCCCATCGGCGAGATGATCCGCGAAGGCTGGATGTTCATTGCCATGCTGATCGGCCTGTTGCTGCTGCTCACCTTCTTCCCGCAGATCGTGTTGTGGCTGCCACAGACGATGGGGTATGGAGTCAAATAAAAACAGGCATTTATTTGGATAAAAACTCTATTCAACGTAAATATTTGCTATTTAATTAATAACCAACAAATGTTTTTCATTAACGGAATTGATCGATAAAAATCATAAGTTTCCTCAAAATAAGTCATAACAATTCATGCCGACCCTGAACAGCCGCATCAACACGCGCTCGGAGGCCTTTGCGCGCAACCGCGAGCGCATGCACGCCCTGCTGGCCGAGGTGCAGCGGCTCGAACAGATCGTCATCGACGAATCCGCCTCCAAGCGCGCCACCTTTGACAAGCGCGGCCAGCTCTTGCCGCGCGAACGCCTGGCCCGTCTGCTCGACCGGGGCACGCCCTTTCTGGAGATCAGCCGTCTGGCGGGCCTGGGCATGCACGATGACGATGGCGCCAAGAGCGTGATGGGTGGCGGCAGCATCGTCGGCATCGGCGTGGTGGCCGGACGGCGCTGCCTCATCACCGCCAACGATTCAGCTGTGAAGGGCGGCACCGTCGCCCCCATGGGTCTGAAAAAGTCACACCGTGCCCAGCGGCTGGCGATGGAAAACAAGCTCCCGCTCATCTACCTGATCGAAAGCGGCGGGGCCAACCTGCAATACCAGGCGGAGATCTTCGTCGACGGCGGTCGCGGCTTTGCCAACCAGAGCCGCATGTCGGCCATGGGGCTGCCCCAGGTGGCGGTGGTGCATGGCTCGTCCACCGCGGGTGGGGCCTACCACGCCGGCCTGTCGGATTACGTCATTCTGGTGCGGGGGCGCAGCAAGATCTTCCTGGCCGGGCCGCCTTTGGTCAAGGCCGCCATGGGGCAGGACGCCGATGAAGAGCAGCTGGGCGGTGCCGAGATGCACATGCAGACCACCGGCCTGGGTGAATACCTGTGCGAAGACGACGCCCATGCCATCGCCACCGCGCGCGATGTGCTGGACAAGATCAAATGGGACGCTGTGAGTGTTCCCCCGCCGGTGGAACCACCGCGCTTTGCCGAAGATGAGCTCATGGGCATCGTCCCGGCCGACGACCGCGAGCCGTACGACTGCCGTGAAATCATCGCCCGTCTGGTGGACGGCAGCGACTTCCTCGAATTCAAGCACGGCCATGCCAACGACACCGTGTGTGGGCACGCCGCCATCCAGGGCCACCGCGTTGGCATCATTGCCAACAACGGCCCGATCCAGCCCAACGGCAGCACCAAGGCGGCGCAGTTCATCCAGCTCTGCGACCAGTCCGGCACGCCGCTGGTGTTCCTGCAGAACACCACAGGTTACATGGTGGGCACGGCGGCCGAGCAGCAGGGCGCTGTCAAGCATGGCAGCAAGATGATCCAGGCGGTGGCCAATGCCCGGGTGGCCAAATTCACCATCGTGCTCGGTGGCAGCTTTGGCGCCGGCAATTACGGCATGTGCGGGCGCGGCTTTGACCCACGCTTCATCTTTGCCTGGCCGACGGCGCGTACGGCGGTGATGGGCGGTGCGCAGGCAGCCGGTGTGATGGACATCGTCAACCGCGCCAAGCTGCAGCGCGAAGGCAAACCGGTGGACGAGGGCAAGCTCAAGGCCCAGTCCGACGGCCTGCGCCAGTTGCTCGACAGCCAGTCCAGCGCGCTGTTTGGCACCGCGCGCCTGTGGGACGACGGCATCATCGACCCGCGCGACACGCGGCGCGTGCTGGCGCTGTGCCTGTCGATCGCCGCCGAAGCCGACGCGCGCCAGCTGCGCCCCAACACCTTCGGCGTGGCCAGGATGTGAGGCAAGGATGAACACTTCGCCTTCGTTTGAAAAAATCCTCATCGCGAATCGCGGTGAGATCGCCTGCCGGGTGATCCGCACTGCGCACCGCCTGGGCTATTCCACGGTGGCGGTGTACAGCGATGCTGACGCCCAGGCCCCGCACGTGGCGCTGGCCGACGAAGCCGTGCACATCGGCGCATCGCCCGCCCGTGCCTCCTACCTCGACATCGGCAGAATCATGGCCGCGGCGCAGCAGGCCGGTGCTGGGGCCATCCACCCCGGCTATGGTTTCCTGAGCGAGAACCCGGCCTTTGCTGATGCCTGTGTGCAGGCCGGGCTCACGTTCATCGGGCCGTCTGCCGCGTCCATGCGGGCCATGGGCGACAAGGCTCGCGCCAAGGCGCGCATGCGTCAGGCCGGGGTGCCCTGCGCGCCGGGTTATCTGGCCGAAGATGCCGACACCGACCCGGCAGCGCAGTCCGACGAACGCCTCATGCAAGAGGCCGCAGCTTTGGGCTACCCGCTGCTCATCAAGGCCGTGGCGGGTGGGGGGGGGCGTGGCATGCGCCTGGTGCACGCTGCGGGCGAACTGCCCGCAGCGATGGCCAGCGCCCGGCGCGAGGCGCAGAGCGCCTTCGGCAGCGATGTGCTGATGCTGGAGCGTCTGATCGAGCGCGGGCGCCACATCGAGATTCAGATTTTTGCCGACAGCCATGGCAACGCCGTCTACCTGGGCGAGCGTGATTGCACCGCGCAACGCCGCCGCCAGAAGGTGATTGAAGAGGCCCCCTCGCCCATCGTCACACCGCAGATGCGTGAGGTCATGGGCCGTGACGCCGTGGCCGCGGCACTGGCCGTGGGCTACCAGGGCGCGGGCACGGTGGAGTTCATCGTGGACCAGAACCTGCACCATTACTTTCTGGAGATGAACACCCGCCTGCAGGTCGAACACCCGGTGACCGAATGCATCACCGGGCAGGACCTGGTGGAATGGCAGATCCGCGTGGCGCGTGGCGAGCCGCTGCCGCTCAACCAAGACGCCATCCGGCTCGAAGGCCATGCCATCGAGGTGCGCCTGTATGCCGAAGACCCCACCCACGCGTTTGCACCGCAGACCGGCACGGTGCTGCACTGGCAGCCCGACGCTGCGCGGGCCGATGGCACGCGGGTGGACAGCGGCATCGAGGCCGGTGGCAGCGTGTCCCCTTTTTATGACCCCATGGTGGCCAAGTTCATCGCCCATGGCTGCAACCGGGATGACGCCATCCGCCAGCTGCGCCGCGCGCTGGCTCAATCACCGCTGATCGGGCTGCGCAACAACGGGGCTTATCTGCGCGATTTGCTTGACACCCCGGAATTCCGCATGGCCCGCATGCACACGGCCCTGCTGGACGAATGGCTCGAGCAGGGTCATGCTCTTTATCAGGGCCCTGAAACCGACAACGACCTGTGGGCGCTGGCGGCAGCGCTGTTTGCCACCCGTACCACCCATTCCACAGCATGTCAGACCGAAGTCTGGCGACCCCGGTCGGTCAGCGCCTGGGACATGCACCTGCAGTGCGGGTCAGACCACCGCAGCCTGCGCGTTGAACCCGGCAGCGGCGGGGTCGAGGTCACGCAGCGCTCGGCAGGTGCCACGGCAGTTTCTTCGCAAAAAATAAGCTTTTTTCCGTCTGACCAAGCGTTTGGTGAGCTATCTTTTTTACAGCAGGACAAGCGCCGCAAGGCGGTCGTCGTCTGGCAGCACGGCGACCTGCATCTGGCGCTGGACGGAAGCATCTGGTCCTTCAGCGAAGTGTCCCCGTACCCCGACAGCGGGCAGGCGGCCAACCCCTTGCGCGCCACTGCGCCGGTGGCGGGCAAGGTGGCGCAGGTGCTGGTCCTGCCCGGGGATGCGGTGCAGGAGGGCCAGCCCCTGGCCTGCATCGAGGCCATGAAGATGGAGATGTGGGTACCGGCTGCGGTAGCGGGCACTGTCCGGGCGGTGCATGCCAAGGCTGGCGAGCAGGTTGAGCTGGGCGCCCTGCTCGTGGAGCTGACGCCGCCGACCTGAGGTGGCGGCTCAGGTTCTGATACAATGGCAGGCTTCGCGGCTGTAGCTCAGCTGGATAGAGTACTTGGCTACGAACCAAGGGGTCGTGGGTTCGATTCCTGCCAGCCGCGCCAGATGACAAAAGCCTGCAACCGCAAGTTGCAGGCATTTTTCTTGCCATGAACAAAGCTTTCACCAAAGAAACTGACGCGGATGGCGATGAAGATGAAGGCGGTGGCCTGCCGCCCCTGCCCGCCGGGAGCAAGAACTACATCACTCCCTCGGGATTTGCGCGCTTGCGTGCCGAGCTGCTTGACCTGATGGACAACGAGCGCCCCAAGGTGGTCGAGGCCGTGCACTGGGCAGCCAAGAATGGCGATCGTTCGGAAAACGGCGACTACCTGTACGGCAAAAAGCGGCTGCGTGAGATCGACCGGCGCATCCGCTTCCTCACCAAACGGCTGGAAATTGCCGACATCACCGATCCGAGCCGGCACCACGGCAACGATCAGATTTTTTTTGGCGCGACCGTGACGTACGTGAATGCAGCGGACGAGGAGCGCACGGTGACCATCCTGGGCATCGACGAGGCCGACAGCGCGCGGGGGCAGGTGAGCTGGATTTCGCCAATTGCCCGCACCCTGCTGAAGGCCCGCGAAGGCGATGAACTCATGCTGGTGACCCCCAAGGGCTCCGAGACGATCGAGGTGCTGAAGGTCGAATATCCCGAGCCCTGACGCTGGCTCCGCAAGGCAAACCCTTTGCAATGGGGCCTCGGCGCATGGCAAGATGGCGAAGCCAACTTCGGAGGACATTTCCATGACAACCCGCCGCACCACCTTGCAGGCCGCAGCGAAACTGGCGTTCGCGCTGGCGCTGGGCCAGTCGTTTGCCGCGCAAGCGCAAGCGCCAGAGCGTTACCCGAACCGCCCGGTCACGTTCATCGTGCCGCAGGCCGCCGGTGGCGCCAACGACGCGATTGCCCGCGTGCTGGCGCAAAAGCTGTCCGAGCAGACCGGGCATCAATTCGTCATCGAGAACCGGCCCGGTGCGGGCGGCAATGTGGGCACCGCCGCCGTTGCCAAGGCCAGACCCGACGGCTACACGATGA
>JBDKJB010000107.1:0-6190 GCA_039796835.1 Pseudomonadota bacterium
GATTTTTTTGCGCGCGTGCTGATTGATCCCTCGGGCCGCATCAACCTGCAGGATCTGCTGAAAGCCCCGTCGCCCGCCACGACGTCCCCCGCTGACATATCAGGCGCCCCGACAGCGGCCCGGATGGAGTTTGGCCCGGTCAGTCTGAGCAACGGCAAGGTGTTCTTTTCAGACCATTTCATCCGGCCCAACTATTCCGCCAACCTGAGTGAATTGAATGGCCGCCTGGGGGCCTTTTCATCGGTGTTGGCGCCTGGAGGCGCGGTGCAGATGGCCGACCTGGAGTTGCGCGGCCGGGCTGAAGGAACCGCATCGCTTGAAATCCTCGGCAAACTCAATCCGCTGGCGCAACCCCTGGCGCTGGACCTCAAGGCCAAGGTGCGTGAACTGGAGCTGCCACCCCTGTCCCCGTATTCGGTGAAGTACGCCGGACATGGCATTGAACGAGGCAAGCTGAGCGTGGATCTGGCCTATCTGGTCAAACCCGACGGTCAACTCGATGCCACCAACAACATCGTGCTGAGCCAACTCAAGTTTGGCGACAAAGTGGACGGAGCCCCGTCCAGCCTGCCGGTCAAGCTGGCGGTGGCCTTGCTGGCCGACCGCAACGGGGTGATCGACATTAATCTGCCGGTGAGCGGTTCGCTCAATGATCCGAAGTTCAGCCTCGGGCCGATCATCTTCAAGCTCATCGTCAACCTGATTGTCAAGGCCATCGTCTCGCCGTTCTCGCTGTTGGCCAGCGCCCTCGGCGGTGGGGGGGATGAGCTGAGCCAGGTGGCTTTTGCGTCGGGCTCGGCGCTGCTCGGCGACGCTGGCCGCGCCACGCTGGACAAAGTGGCCAAGGCCTTGCTCGACCGCCCCAACCTGAAGATGACGGTGGTAGGCAGCAGTGATCTGGACGCCGAGCGGGATGCCTTCAAGCGTGCGCGGCTCGATGCCATGCTGGCGGCGGAGAAGCGCCGCATGCAGGTCCCAAATGTCGAGCGGCCGGCACTGCTCAAAGAGGTGTACCGGCGTGCAGACATTCCCAAACCCCGCAACCTGATCGGCATGGCCAAGGATCTTCCACAGGAGGAAATGGAGGCCCTGCTGCTGGCACATATTGTGGTGACCGAAGACGTGATGCGCGAGCTGGCGGTGCAGCGCGCCGTGGCAGTCAAGGACTATCTGGCGAGCAAACAGTTAGCGCTCGATCGCCTGTTTCTAGGGCAGGTGAAGCTTGGCGCCGCCTCGGCCAGGCCGGAGGCGAGGCCCGATCCGGGTGCCGACATTCGCCTCGAGGGGCAATCGATGGCGGGTGCCCAGCCTGCTGCCGGCAGCGGTGGCAAATGGTCGCCAAGGGCCGAACTCCAATTGGCCTCGCAGTAAAGGGTGGGCCGCCGGAAGCGCTGCAGCCCGGACAATTCGCGGCGAAAATGCCGCCCTCAGACCGCGAGACAACCGACTGTGACCCACCCCAATCCCAAGAACACTGTTGCCCTGGACGAACTCACTGGTGGCGCTTTCAGCGCCCCGACGTCAGGTGAGCGCGCTGCGCGCGTGCGCGCCTGGCTGGCGGGCGAACCCTCCCATGAATTGATTGCCGAGGTCTTCAAAGAGCTCAGCCTGCGCGATAAGGGTGCGGCCAAAGCGTTGCGCGAAAAGCTGGACGAACAGAGGCGGGCCAAGGGCCAGGAAGCTTTGGGTGCAGAGTGGGCTGCCAAAGCAGAGACGCTGCTTGCCACGGCCAAGCTCAACATCGCGGACGCTCTGGCCTGGCAGCGCGACGCCCAGAAGGCCGGTGCTCCCCTGTCGAAAGAGCCGCTCAATACCCTCAAGGCACAGTTGTCGGAGCGCGTGAAGGTGATTGAGGATTTGCAGCACCGGGTGCAGGTGCAGCGCGAAGCGGCGGTGCTCCTGGCCCAGCGCATCGAAACCCTGTCCATGAAACCCTGGCGTGACGCGCAAGGGCAATGGCAGGCCATTGGCGTTGATGTCGGAGCTTGGGGGCAGGCGGCCGACACGCTCCAGGGAGATGCAAACTGGCCCAGCGTCGATGCCAAGTTTCCCCCCTTGCTGAATGCCTCGCGGGCGCAATTGGTGGTGGTCTGGGATGCTTTTCAGGCTGCCTTGGCGCAGGCTGTGGCGGCCAGCGACGATGCCGCGGCCGTGCTGCCGGCGGTCCCCGGGTGGGCGGCAGAGATCCGCGCGGCGCGTGCGGGCTCCGAGGCCGACGCCCAGACCGCCTTGCAAGCCACCAAACCTGCCAAACCCAAGGTGGACCCGGCAGAACGTGAGGCTGCCCAAATCGCTGTGCGGGAGGTGCTGGCCAAACTGGAGGCCGAGATTGCCGAAGGGCATGGCAAGGCCAGCGTGGGCGCGGCCAACGCCTTGCGCAACGCGTTGAAGGATCATGGCCGCCTGATTGGTGACCGGCTCGACGCCCAGGCCCACCTGGCCCTGTCGGCGGCCACGGAACTGGAAGGTTGGCAGCGCTGGCGCGCGGACCAGATCCGCGAAGACCTGGTGAGCAAGGCCGAAGGACTGACCCACCGGGAGCCAGGCCAGGAACTGGGCGGACGCAAGATGCAGGAGCAGTTGCGCCACCTGCGTGAACAGTGGAAGCAAACCGACCAGGGCGGTGCGCCCAACCACGGCCTGTGGCGGCGCTTTGACGAAGCCTGCAACCAGGCTCACAAAGTGGTGGAAGCCTGGCTTGAGAAAATCAAGGCCCAGGCAGCCGAGCATCGCGCACAGCGGCTGGCCCTGATTGAAGAGGTGACAGTCTGGTCAGCTGCCAATCAGACCGCCCTGGACGCCGACTGGAAAGGCTTTTCGCGCATCCTCCATCAGTTCAGCGACCGCTGGCGCGACGCGGGCCACCTGAGCGAAAAGGAGTTCGCGCAGATCCAGCCCCAGTGGCAGGCCGCCATCCGGGCGGCAGCGGCGCCCCTAGAGGCGGAGCAGGCTCTCAGCATGGAACGGCGCAACGCCCTGATTGCTGAGGCTCAGGCCCTCGGCGCGGCTCCGGCCCTGCGTCTGGATGCCGTCAAGGCCCTGCAACAGCGCTGGCAGCATGAGGCCCACGCCGTGCCCCTGGACCGCAAGCACGAGCAAAAGCTCTGGGACGCTTTTCGCCAGCCGATCGATGAAGCGTTCAACCGCAAGACCGCGGAGCGCGAAAAGGCGCTGTCGTCTCTGAGCCTGCGGGACCGCGCGGTGCTGGATGCCGCCAAAGCCCTGGATGCCGCCAACGGGAGTGGTGACGCGCAGGCCATCCGCACGGCAATGGCTGCGCTGGATGCTGCGGCGCGAATTGCAGAAAAAAAATCGGAAATTTCCGATAACCAAAGCCAAAATAATGCTATTGAAAATATAGCTCAAGAGGTCTCGCAAACCCCTGCTGCGGCACCGCGCAAACCGGTGGTGGCGGTGCGCGGAGACGACCGACCGGGTGCCCGTCGCGCGGAGCCCGCCCCCAGTCCGGGTCGCGGTCGTCCGGGCGATCGACCCGGCAAGCCCGGTGGCTTCGACCGCCGCCCGCCCCGTGACGGTGCCGAACTGCCCCGTCTGGGAGATGCTGCGTTTCGTGCACAGCGGGAGGCGCTCGATGCCGCGCAGCTGGCGCTCAAGAAGCTGGCCGCCCGTGCCCATGGCGAGGCGGTCACGCAATTGCTGTCAGCCTGGCGTGTGCGGGACGGCGCCCAGCTGCCTGCGCTGGCTGAATTGGGCAAGGCTGTGACCCCTGCCCAGCGCAGTCAATGGGCGGGCGCCATGTCGGCGTCACCTGGGGACGCTGCGGCGGGCAGCCAGGCTGCGGCCACGGCCTTGCTGCGCCTGGAGATGGCCTCGAGCCAGCCCACCCCTGCCGAACACCTCGACGCACGCCGGGCGCTCCAGTTGCAATTGCTCACGCGTCGCAACGATCCGTCGCCCGAGCAAACCTGGGCGCAGGATGTCGCCCAGGTCTTTGCCGCCCCCCATGCTGACACCGATGCCAAACGACTGCAAAATGCGCTGAAAGTCTTGCTGAGGAACTGATCCATGAAGGAAGAAGCCGATTCAGGGTTCACAGAATCCACGCTGGCGGCGATGGAGGCTTCCAACACCCTGGAAGGCATGCTCCGCCGGCTGGAACACCTCAACCTGATCGGTGTGTCCCTGTCCCGCGAGCGGGACATTGACCGCCTGCTGGAAAACATCCTGCTCGCGGCCAAGACCATCACCCGGGCCGACGGGGGCACCCTGTACCGGGTGGTGGAGGGCGGCGACCAGCTGCGCTTCGAGATCCTGCGCACTGACTCCCTGAAGATCGCCATGGGCGGCACCTCGGGCGTGCCGATCACCTTCCCGAACCTGCCTTTGGCCAAGAACGGCAAGCCCAACGATTCCCTGGTGGCCACTTATGTGGCCATCCACAGCCAGACCGTCAACATTCGCGACGCCTACAACGAGCCGAATTTCGATTTTTCCGGCACTCGCGTGTTCGACGAGCGCAACAAATATCGCTCCAAGTCATTTCTTGCCGTGCCGATGAAGGACCATGAGGGCGAGGTCATCGGCGTGCTGCAGCTCATCAATGCGACGGATCCTGCCACGGGACGCGTCATGCCGTTTTCGGTGGCGGACCAGAGCCTGGCCGAATCCCTGGCATCGCAGGCCGCCATTGCCGTGACGAACCGCATGCTGATGTCGCAGCTGGAGGAGCTGTTCGAGTCCTTCATCAGCCTCATCAACCTTGCGATCGACGAAAAATCCGAATACACCGGCAAGCACTGCGAGCGCGTGCCTGCCCTGACCATGATGCTGGCGGAAGCCGTGAACGACACGACAGACGGCCCGCTTGCATCGTTCGCAATGACCGACCGCGACCGGTATGAACTGAAGATTGCCGGCCTGTTGCATGACTGCGGCAAGGTGACGACGCCGGTGCATGTCGTTGACAAGGCCACCAAGCTTCAGACCCTGTTCGACCGCATTGAACTGGTCGACACGCGATTTGAGGTGCTCAAGCGCGACCGCGAGATCGAATCCTTGCGTGCCCAGCTGGCCCTGCGCGAGCAGACCGATGCCGCTGAAGAAGGGCGCATTGCCGCCGGGATGCGCGCGCAGATCACGGCACTTGATGCCGACCGGGACTTCTTGAGGGGCGTGAACCGCGGGGGGGAGTCGATGGCCGACGTGTCCATTGAACGGGTGCGCGACATCGGCCATGGGTACCAGTGGCGTGGGCCGGACGGGCTGCATGCAGATTTCTTGAGTCCCAACGAGCTTGAGAATCTGACCATCCGTGCAGGCACACTGACCCAGGAAGAGCGCAACAAGATCAACCATCACATCGTGGCGACGATCAAGATGTTGGAACAGCTGCCCTGGCCGAAACATCTGCGCAACGTGCCGGAATACGCGGGTGGCCACCATGAGCGCATGGATGGCAAGGGCTATCCCAAAGGCCTCACGCGGGAGCAGATGTCAGTGCAGGCGCGCTGCATGGGCATTGCAGACATCTTCGAGGCGCTCACTGCCAAAGATCGGCCCTACAAACCGGGTATGAAGCTGTCGCAGGCCATGGGCATCATGCATCGCTTCCGGCTCAGCGGTCACATCGACCCGGATCTGTTTGACGTGTTTGTCAACAAGAAGGTCTATCTCGCCTACGCCAGGACATTCCTGGAGGAATGGCAGATTGATGAAGTGGACACCGCTAGCTGGCAATTCCCTGCTGGCCAGACGGCCTGAAGAAAGCATCAAACAGGCCAAGCAGCAACGGAAACTCTTTGGCAAAGCGATTGCGGCTCACAAAATAAGCCTCGCAAGCCACGGCAAAAAATTCAGCGGGGGCTTCGGCACCATAAGCATCCAGCCATGGAGCGGGCTCGCCAAACCGCTCGTGACGGATCACCGCTTCATGGAATGAAGCATAGGCAGAATGCAGCACCTCGAGCCAGTGGCGCTTGGCGGCTGCGGCCGTGGTGGTTCCAGCAAACCCCCAAGGCAGCGGTGGACAGCCGTCGGCGGCTCCGTCCTGCATGTCCAGCTTGTGGGCAAATTCATGAATCACCAGGTTGGTGCCGTGGGTGACCGCGGCATCGGCTGCGCCCGACACATCTTTCCAGTTCAGCATCACCGGACCTCCGTCCATTGCTTCACCTGCAAGTTCCTCGGCATAGGCATGGACCACCCCGGCTTCGTCGATCGCTTGTCGGCG
>JBDKJB010000108.1:0-6086 GCA_039796835.1 Pseudomonadota bacterium
AGCGTGCCACGGAACTGCTGGCCAGTGGAGCCATGATCGAGCTGCTCAACAGCATGGCCAAGCGCTATCCGGACCGGATCGTCATTTTTGACTCTCCCCCGCTGTTGTTGACAACTGAAGCCCGGGTGTTGGCCACGCACATGGGGCAGATCGTCATGGTGGTGCGTGCCGAGCAAACTTTGCAGAGCGACGTGAACCATGCACTGTCCAACATTGAAGCTTGTCCGGTGAAGTTGCTGGTCTTGAATCAGGCGCGGGTCGAGTCCCGCGGGACCTACGGCACCGGCTACGGATACGGCTACGGGTATGGCTACGGCAACAGTGGTGCGTGACTCGATGACCTTGCGTTTTGTCTTTGGCTTGGTGGTGTGGATGGGTGGGACCTCGGTGCTTGCCCAAGAGGGCCCTGCAGCTTCTGCCACCAGTACCGGTGACGCAGCGCCTCGCGTCACCATGTCGGTGGCCACGAATGTGACCTTCACCGATAACGTCCGCCTGAGCAGCGCTGGCAAGCAGAGTGAGTTGGTGACCGAGGTGCGCCCTGGGATACGGATTCAGAGCCGAGGCGGATTGGCCAAGGGTTATGTGGACTATGGGTTGTCGGCCAAAAGCTATTCAAACGGCTCCAGCGCAGGCACCATCAGCCACCAGTTGGCGGCGCTAGGCACGCTGGAAGCCATTCCCGGGCAATTGGGCATGGATCTGGCCGCGAGTGCTGGCGTCCAGACCATTTCTGCTGCCGGCATGCAGCAGTCTGGATCGGGTCTCACATTGGGTGGGAATCAGGCTGAGGTGTTCAGCTACCAAATGGCGCCCTACCTCCGCGGGCAGTTCAGCCGGGACCTCGCCTATGATCTGCGGATCACCCAATCTGGTTCGCGCAGCAACAGTGGCGGGGTATCAGACGTCAGTTCGCAGGGGGTGTCTTTCGGCTTAAAGGGAGGGGCGTCGGGGGCGCGGTTGTCGTGGGCTGCAAACGGCTCAGCGCGGATGGACAGCTACAGTGCAGGACGCAAGACAGAGTTCCAGACCTTGGGCATCGATGCCGCCTATGCTGTCACTCCCCAGTTGCAATTGACGTCAGGTTTTGGACAAGAGACCAATAACTTCGCGACGGTGGGCAGCGTGAGCAATGTCACCAATCGGCTGGGGCTGAGCTGGCAGCCCACGGAGCAGTCCAGACTGTCCTGGCAGCGTCAAGTCAGGCCGTTTGGAACCAGCCATAGCAGCACGCTGGCTGTTCGCACCGGGCGCACCAGTTGGCAGTATGTGGATGGCCAGGACGTGACCACCACGCCGGGCCAGGAGAGCGTGGGCAGCCTGGGGACGGTGTATGACATTTATTTTGCTCAATTTGAGTCTGTAGAGCCTGACCCGGTCCGCCGCGCGGCGCTGGTTCAAGCTTACCTTCAGAGCCTCGGTCTGGCGGCGAATACCCAGGTCTTGGGCGGTTTCAGGACCTCGGCGCTGTCCGTACAGCGGCGACAAAATCTGTCGGTCGCGTTGCAGGGCATTCGCAGTACGGTCACCGTGATTGCCAGTCGCACGGCCACCCATCGCCTCGATTTCGTGTCCACTGCACTGGATGACCTGATCAACGGGTCTCTACTCCAGCAGCAGGGGTTCAGCATCAATTGGGGGCACCGCCTGACTCCTGTCAGCTCCTTGAACATCAATCTGAGTTCGCAGAATACATCTGACTCCGCTGGCCTGATTGACAGTTCATCCATGATGGCCAACCTGGGTGTTTCGATGCAATTGGGGCGGCGGTCTTCCGCAGGTATGCAATTGCGTCGGGTGGTACAGGACAGCAGGACCAGTCCTTACAACGAAACCGCAATTTCCGGAAACTGGACGTTCCAGTTCTGAACCATGTACGAAGCGTTCTATGGTCTGACCGGCAAGCCCTTTCAGCTCAATCCTGACCCAAGCTTTTATTTCGGCAGCAAGCAGCATCGCCGCGCCCGGGCCTATCTCGAGTATGGGGTGCAGCGCAACGAAGGTTTCATCGTCATCACCGGCGAAGTGGGTGCCGGGAAGACCACGATCGTGCGTGGTTTGCTGGAGAGCCTCGACCCCAGTTCGGTGGTGGCCGGGAACCTGGTCAGCACCCAGCTGGACGCAGAAGACACTTTGCGGATGGTCGGAGCAGCCTTTGGCGTGCCGGTGAGGGACATCGCCAAGGCTGATCTGATCATGTCCATCGAGGCATTTCTGGTGGCTCAAATCAGTGAAGGCAAGCGCTGTCTTCTGATTGTGGACGAGGCTCAGAATCTCACCCAGCGGGCCGTCGAGGAACTCCGCATGTTGTCCAACTTTCAGTTTGGCAAGCAAGCCCTGTTGCAAACCTTCCTGGTGGGGCAGCCAGAGTTTCGGGAGATTTTGCAGAGCCCCAACATGCGCCAGCTGCGCCAGCGAGTCACAGCGACTTGCCACATCGGACCGATGGATGTGGAGGAAACCCGAGGCTACATCGAGCACAGGCTGCATTGTGTGGGCAGCGTCGGCCGTCCCAGCTTCGAGGTCGATGCCATCGCAGCGATTCACAAGGCTAGTGGCGGCATACCCAGGCGGATCAACTCTGTGTGCGACCGTCTGCTGCTGCTCGGCTTCCTGAGCGAAAAAGACCATTTCGAGTCTGATGACGTCGATGAAGTCGTCAACGAAATCCGGGAAGAAGCTGGCGGGTCTTCTTTTTTCCCCGCAGATGTGGCTCCTCAAAGTGGCTTTTCTTCCGGAAGGTTTTCTCCCTCTGGCTATGACATTGACTTGGCCACGCTGGAAGTCAACCCTGAACTCGCGGCCGGGATGCATCAGAGGCTGGAGGGTTTGCGTGGCGAAGGGGTCCACGAACGCCTGACCCGTATTGAGCAAGGGATCTCCAAGCTGGAGCGGGTGAATCAAGAAGTTCTGGCGATCCTACAACAGGTGTTGATGGCGGGGGCAAGAGGGCGGCGCGGCAGTCCTGCGGGCTCGGAAAGTGCCAAGGTGGGCGAGTGAGCCAGTTGCTGCAGCCCGCTGTGGGTGGCTCTCCGGAGCGCATCCGCAACGCCTTGACCATCGATGTTGAGGACTACTTCCAAGTATCGGCGTTTGCACCTTACATCGCTCGTAGCAGCTGGGACCGGCAGGAGTGCCGTGTGGAGCGCAATGTGGACCGCATTGCCAGCCTGTTGCAGGACCGCAAGGTCAAGGCGACTTTCTTCATCCTGGGGTGGGTGGCCGAACGATACCCTGCCCTGGTTCGGTCTCTGGCTGAGCAGGGGCATGAAATTGCCAGCCATGGCTATGGTCACCAGCGTGCGAGCGACCTGACACCCAGCGCTTTCCTCCATGACGTGCGCACCGCCAAGCATGTCTTGGAAGATCTCTCAGGTCAACCGGTGCTGGGATACCGTGCCCCGAGTTTTTCGATCGGAGCTGGAAATCTGTGGGCCTTCGACCAGTTGTTGTGCGCGGGGTATCGGTACAGCTCAAGTGTCTATCCGATCGCTCATGACCATTACGGGATGCCGGACGCCCCGCGGGCTCCATTTGCGGCTCGCCCTGGGCTGGTGGAGATTCCCGTCACCACGATTCGTCTGGCGGGCAGAAACTTTCCTGCCAGTGGCGGCGGCTACTTCCGCCTGTTGCCTTTCCCCATCTCCCGGTGGATGCTCAACCGTGTCAATCGGGTCGACCGGCAGGCCGGAATCTTCTACTTTCATCCGTGGGAAATTGACCCTGGCCAGCCCAGAATCCAAGATGCGGACGCCAAGTCGACATTCAGGCACTACGTCAATGTGCCACAGATGGAAGCCAAGCTGGTGAAATTGTTCGACGCTTTCGAATGGGGGCGCGTGGACGAGGTGTTTGGCCCCGTGATTCGCAAGAGTTCTGAAGATTTGGTGGCGTGATTTTGGGGCACCGGCGCGTCGGGCGGCTGAACTCTGCAAACCCTGCCGAAGTGACGGCTTGGGATGCATTCGTTTTGGGACATCCCCAGGGCACTTTCTTCCACCGGGCTGGGTGGGACAAGGTGATTCACCAGTCGTTTGGTCACGCCACCCACTTTCTGCGTGCAGAACATGACGGTGTGATCGAGGCGGTGCTCCCGCTGGTCCACATCAACAGCTGGTTGTTCGGTAACTCGTTGTCGAGCTTGGCGTTTGCGGTTTACGGTGGGGTTTTGGCAACCTGCGAAGAGGCAGCTGCCTTGTTGGAGGAGGAAGCCAGGCGCCTGGCGATCGAGCTCGGTGTGGGGCATCTGGAATACCGGAACATGGCGCCACGTCACCCGGAATGGCCTCAGCAAGATCTTTACGTCACGTTCAGAAAAACCATCCTTCCTGATCCAGAGGCCAACATGTTGGCCATCCCGCGCAAGCAGAGGGCCATGGTCCGCAAAGGAATCAAGAATGGCCTGGAAGCCGTGGAAGACGCCGGGACGGACCGGTTTTTTGCCTTGTACGCTGACAATGTCCATCGGCACGGGACACCGGCCCTGCCCCGGAGATACTTTGACAGTCTTCGGCAGGTGTTTGGCAGTGATTGCAGGATCCTAACCGTAGAGGCGACCGGTGGACAACCCGTCAGCAGCGTATTGAGCTTTTACTTTCGCGGCGAGGTATTGCCATATTACGCGGGTGATGCGCTGGAAGCTCGAGATCTGGCTGCCAACGACTTCAAATATTGGGAGCTGATGCGTCGTTCCTGCGTGGAGGGGTGCACCCTGTTTGACTTTGGGCGAAGCAAGAAAGACACTGGGTCCTACGCCTTCAAGAAAAACTGGGGGTTTGAGGCCACACAGCTCAGCTACGAATACTGCCTGTTCAGACGGGATTCGATTCCGCAAAACAACCCTTCAAATGCCAAATACAAGCTGCTGATATCTGCGTGGCGGAAAATGCCTTTGTCGATGGCGAATTGGCTTGGGCCATGGCTGGTCCGCAATTTGGGGTAGGCACACCGTGGATGTCCTCCTGCTGGTTCACCGTCTGCCCTACCCGCCGAACAAGGGCGACAAGGTGCGCTCCTACCACCTGCTGCATCACTTGTCTGCCAAGCACCGGGTGCATATGGCCACCTTTGTTGATGATCCGGGAGATCTGGAACACGTCCTGACCGTCGCGCAATGGTGCACCAGTTCGTGCATTGTCCCGATCGCTCCGTGGCGCCGGAAAATCGCCGGGGCGCTGGCGCTGTTGCGTGGTCGCTCTTTGAGCGTCGGCTATTACGACAACCGCAGCGTCCGACAGTGGGTCGAATCAACCTTGAACCAGCAACCCATCGGTGCGGCGGTGGTGTTTTCTTCGGTCATGGCGCAATTCGTGGCCAAGGAGCTGAACGACAAGCGCATCCCGGTTTTGGTCGATCTGGTGGATGTGGATTCGCAAAAATGGGCGCAGTATGCGCAGCAGCGCTCGGGTCCTCTGGCTTGGCTGTTTGCGTTGGAGGCTCGTCTTTTGCTTGCGTATGAGCGGCGGGTGGCCGCCCAATCGAAGCAAACCTATCTGGTCACCACCCAGGAAGCGACATTGTTCAAAAGGCTGGCTCCAGAAAGCGAGGCCAGAGTGAGTGTCCTGGAAAATGGCGTGGACGCCGAGTACTTCGCTCCGTTGGAGGGGCGGACTTCACCTTATGCCCAGATGGGTTCTGAGGGCTCGGTGCGGCCCTTGGTATTCACGGGCGCCATGGACTACTGGCCCAATGTGGATGGGGTGTGCTGGTTTGCCAAAGACATCTTGCCCCTGCTGCGCCAGCAAGTCCCCGGTGTCCGGCTGTATGTGGTGGGACGCAAACCGAGCCAAGAGGTGCTGGATTTGGCGGGAGAGCATGTGATCGTCACGGGGGGAGTGCCGGATATTCGACCGTACCTCCAATTTGCCGAGGTCGCTGTGGCGCCTCTCAGGATCGCCCGCGGGATCCAAAACAAGGTCCTCGAGGCCATGGCCATGGCGCGTCCGGTCGTGACATCAGCGTCCTGTGCCCAGGTTGTCCATGGGGCTACTGACAGCAACCTGAGATCAGCGGACTCGGCAGAATCCTTTGCAATGCAGATTCTCCAGCTGCTCGAGTCCCCCAAACTTGCCAACCAAATCGGATTG
>JBDKJB010000109.1:0-6053 GCA_039796835.1 Pseudomonadota bacterium
CTGTGGTCATTCACGACCGTGTTGCTCACAAACACCAACTCATTGCGGTCCCAGCTGATGCCCTCTCTTCCATAGGACATGACTGCCGAGTTTTCGGCATCCGGGCCTTTTTGAATGATGTTCCCCATCACCACGGCCAGGCCCCCGTTCGGAAAATCCAGTTCATAGCTCGCCCGCCCGCCCGTTTCATCAGTCAAGCGGTTGTAAATAATTTCATTCACGCGCGCTCGACTCTTGAGCAAATGCCCCACGTTTGCGTGGTGAAAATAGCTCCCCGAGACTTTCAGAAGATCGATCGCGCCACCATACAGGTTGTGTGTCAGCCCATCCCCGTTGCCGTTGTAGCCAAACTCGCTGTCCTCGATGTGAAGCGATGTGCCAACGCTGGCACCTGCAAGCAGTCCGTTCTCATTCCCCCAAAACAGGCAGTTTCGTACGACGAGTTTGCCCCCTTCGAAGCGGATGCCAGCGCCATTTCGGTCTGGGACCCGTGCTCCGACAAAGGCAATGTTCGAGACCCTGAAATTCGAGCCTTTCCTGCCCATCACCCAAATGGCTTTGCCACCATGGGCTTTTCCGTCTGCAAACAGGCGGACCATGCCGCCCACCCCCCTGATGGTGAGGTCTGTTTGCTCCCACTGAGCCACGTCACCGTGGTAGTCCCCAGCCTTGATCTCCACAGTGTCCCCGTCCCGGGCCAACCTGGATGCTGCCGCGATGCTTGCCACGGGCTCCCCGGGCCCGACCCGAAGGACACGTCCGGCCGACGCGCCCGAGGGCCGGTTCGGCACTCCATCCCGCGCACACCCTACACCGCTGTAGGCAGCTGGAGCACCGCACCGGGCGGCCAGCCACGCCCGTAGCATGCCACGTCGTGACAAAGGCACTGTCAGCGCCCTCCCAGACCCATTCCCCGGGAAATCAGTTCTTTCATGATCTCATTGGTGCCACCATAGATGCGCTGCACCCGGGCGTCGGCATAGGCACGCGTGATCGGGTACTCCCACATGAAGCCGTACCCCCCGTGCAGTTGGACGCACTCGTCCATCACCTTGCATTGCAGGTCGCTGCACCAGTACTTGGCCATGCTGGCTGTCGCGGTATCGAGCTGGTTCTTCAACACGAGCTCGGTGCACTTGTCGACGAACACGCGTGCCACCTGCACCTCAGTCTGCAGCTCGGCCAGCGTGTAGCGGGTGTTCTGGTAGCTGCCGACCGCCTGACCGAACACCTTGCGCTCCTTCACATAGGCAACGGTCTGGTCAATGGCGCTTTGTGCCGCAGCCACGGCGCCAATGGCGATCTGCATGCGCTCCCAGGGCAGTTGCTCCATCAGGCAGATGAAGCCCCGGTTCTCCTGGGCGGCCCCGCCCAGGATGTTGGCCACCGGCACGCGCACGTTGTCGAAGAAGAGTTCGGACGTGTCCTGCGCCTTGAGGCCCAGCTTCTTCAAGCGCTTGCCGACGCTGAAGCCCTGCATGCCACGCTCGACCATCACCAGGCTGGTGCCCTTGGCTCCCGCATCGGGCCTGGTTTTGCAGACCACGATCACCACATCGGCATGCCAACCGTTGGTGATGAAGGTCTTGCTGCCGTTGATGACCAGCTCGTCGCCATCACGCATCGCCGTGGTCTTCACGCCCTGCAGGTCGCTGCCGGCGGCTGGCTCGCTCATGGCGATGGCGCCGATCATCTCGCCACTGGCGAGTTTGGGCAGCCAGCGCTGCTTCTGTTCTTCCGTGCCGTAATGCAGGATGTAGGGTGCGACGATCTCATTGTGCAGCCCATAGCCGATGCCGGAATAGCCGCCCCGGCTCAGCTCTTCCATCTGCACGACGGAATACAGCTTGTCGCCGCCGGCACCACCGTATTCCTCGGGCATGGTCATGCAGAGGAAGCCGTTGGCGCCAGCCTTGTTCCAGGCCGTCCGGTCGACATAACCCTGCTCTTCCCATTCGGCGTGGAAGGGGGCGATTTCCTTCTCCATGAAACGGCGAAAGCTGTCACGAAAAGCTTCGTGGTCGGGGGTGAAAAGCGTGCGTTCGATCATGTGTCACTTTCAAGACGAGGCCCTGCTGCTGCAGGACGCACAATGACCTGCAAGCATACACTTTGCCCCCCATCCCAAGGAGCCCTCCATGACCGAAGCTTTTGTGTACGACGCCATCCGCACGCCTCGCGGCAAAGGCAAGAAAGACGGCAGCCTGCACGAGGTCAAGCCCGTCAACCTGCTGGCCGGTGTGCTCACTGAACTGCAGCGACGCAACGACTTTGACACCGCCCGGGTCGACGACGTGGTGATGGGCGTGGTGTCTCCCGTTGGAGAGCAGGGCTCGGTCATCGCCAAGGTGGCCGCGCTCAAGGCCGGCTGGGATTTCACCTGCTCTGGCGTGCAACTCAACCGCTTCTGCGCCAGCGGCCTGGAGGCCGTCAACATGGCCGCCCAGAAGGTGCGCAGCGGCTGGGAGGACCTGGTGGTGGCCGGTGGCGTGGAAAGCATGAGCCGTGTGCCGATTGGCAGCGACGGTGGGGCCTGGGCGCAAGACCCTGAAACCAACCTGCAAACTGACTTTGTGCCCCAGGGCATTGGCGCCGACCTGATTGCCACGCTGGACGGCTTTCGCCGCGAGGACGTGGACGCTTTTGCTCTGGAGTCACAAAAGCGTGCGGCCAGGGCGCGCGAAGGGGGTTTCTTTGCCGGATCGGTGGTGCCGGTGAAGGATTTTCTCGATCAGACCATCCTGGATTTCGATGAGTTCATCAAACCCCACACCACCCTGGAGGGCCTGGCTTCATTGAGGCCCGCCTTTGAACAGAGGGGCGCCATGGGTTTTGACCAGGTGGCCATGCAGCGCTACCCGCAGGTGGCCAAGATCCACCATGTGCACCATGCAGGCAACTCGTCGGGCATCGTCGACGGCGCGGCCGCCATCCTGATCGGCAGCGAACAGGCGGGCAAAGACCACGGCTTCAAGCCGCGCGCCCGCATCGTGGCGGCGGCACTCAGCGGGGCCGATCCGACCATCATGCTGACCGGTCCCATGCCCGCCGCCCGCAAGGCCCTGGCCAAAGCGGGCCTGACGATTGACCAGATCGACCTCTTCGAGATCAACGAAGCCTTTGCTGCCGTGCCGATGCGCTTCATGAAGGAGATGGGGGTGCCGCACGACAAGGTGAATGTGAACGGCGGTGCGATCGCCATGGGCCACCCGCTGGGGGCCACCGGAGCCATGATCCTCAACACCCTGATCGACGAACTCCACCGCCGCCAGCTTCGGTACGGTCTGGCCACCCTGTGCGTGGGCGGCGGCATGGGCATTGCCACCATCGTCGAGCGTTGCTGATCGCGGAAAAATTTTATTTTTTGAAAATATATTGAAATCATCAAAAATTTCCGTTATTTGATGGATATTTGTTGCTACTTATTGAGAAGCATATTTAGTGATAATTTAATTTATATTCAATGAAAAATATTACGTACACGGTTTCCACGGAAGCCGCAGGCCAGGTCGCCACCATCACATTCGACGAGCCCGGCAGCGCCGTCAACACCATGAGCTTGCAGTGGGGCCAGGACATGGCCGAGCTGGTCGATCTGCTCGAAAAGGACAAAAGCGGGCTCAAGGGCATCCTGCTCACGTCGGCCAAGTCGACGTTCTTTGCCGGTGCCGACCTCAAAGGCACGATGCGCAACACCCGCCCCGATCCGAAGGAGGTTTTCGAGCGTGTGGAGCGCAGCAAAAGCTTCTTCAAGCGGATGGAGCGCCTGGGTGTGCCGATCGCCACCTGCCTGAACGGCACCGCTCTGGGCGGTGGTTTTGAAATTGCCCTGGTGGGTCATTTCCGCGTTGCCGTGGACAACCCCAAAACCCTGCTGGGCCTGCCCGAAGTCACGCTCGGCCTCTTGCCCGGCGCCGGTGGCCTGACCAAGATGACGCGGCATCTGGGGCTGATGGCGGCCCAGCCCTATGTGATGGAGGGCAAGACGTTCAGCCCGCGCGAGGCGCAGGAGCTGGGGCTGGTGCATGCGCTGGTTCCCAACGACGCTGACGCTGCAGCCAACATGCGCAAGGTGGCGCTGGAATGGTTGGCAAGCTCACCCAAGGCCGAGCACCCCTGGGAGTCCAAGGACCACAAGGTACCCGGCGGCACGCCCGCCAATCCCAAAGTCGCCAGCATGCTCAGCGTCGCCCCGGCCCTGCTCAAGCAAAAAACGCGCGGCCTGTACCCCGCCCCTGAGGCCATCCTCTCTTGCATGGTCGAAGGCCTGAGCGTGGACTTCGACACCGCTTTGCGCATCGAGTCGCGCTACCTGGCCAAGCTCTTTGTCAGCCGCGAGGCACGCGCACAGATCACCACCTTCTTCAATATGAACGCCATCAAGAGCGGCCAAAGCCGTCCCAAAGATGTGCCCAAATACAAGCCGCAGCAGGTGGGCGTCCTCGGCGCAGGCATGATGGGCGCCGGGATTGCCTGGGCGCAGGCGTCGCGCGGCGTCCGCACCGTGCTGAAGGACGTGAACCTCGACAAAGCCCAGCTGGGCAAAGCCTATTCGCAAAAGCTCAGCGCCGACCGTGTGGCCAAAGGTCGCATGAGTCCCCAGGAACAGGCCGACCTGTTGAGTCGCATCACGCCGACGGACGCTGCGGCTGATCTGAAGGGCTGTGATCTCATCATTGAAGCCGTGTTCGAGAACCGTGATCTCAAGGCCCAGGTCACGCAAGAGGCTGAACCGCAATTGGCGTCGGGTGGCTTCTTTGCCAGCAACACCTCCACCCTGCCCATCACGGGCCTGGCCAAGGCTTCGGCCCGACCGGAGAAGTTCATCGGCATCCACTTCTTCAGCCCGGTGGACAAAATGAAGCTCGTGGAAATCATCCGCGGCAAGACAACGGATGACGAAACGGTGGCCCGCGCCTTTGACTATGTGCAGGCGATCGGCAAGATTCCGATTGTGGTGAACGATTCGCGCGGTTTTTTCACCAGCCGGGTGTTTGGCACCTTTGTCAACGAGGGCACCACGATGCTGTCAGAAGGCATCCCGGCGGCGGCCATCGAAAACGCGGGCATCCAGTGCGGCATGCCGGTGGGGCCCCTGGCCGTGATTGATGAGACCTCGATGTCCCTGAGCGTGCACGTGATGGAGCAGACACGCAAAGACCTGGAAGCCGAAGGCAAGACCTGGGCCCCCACGGCGGGCCAGCGGGTCATGCAAACCATGGTCCAGGACATCAAGCGCCCGGGCCGGGCGGGCGGCGGGGGCTTCTACGACTACCCGTCGAAGGAAGAAGCGAAGCAAGGTGCCAAGAAATCCCTGTGGGCGGGCATCGGCCGGTTCGAGAAGCCAGGCGTGGCCTGGAACATCACCGATCTGAAAGACCGCATCCTGTACCGCCAGGCGATCGAGACCGCCCGTTGTCTGCACGAAGGTGTGCTGACCAGTGTGCATGATGCCAACATCGGCAGCATTTTTGGCATTGGCTTCCCGGCCTGGACCGGTGGTGCCATGCAGTTCATCTATGGCATGGGGATCGATGCATTTGCCCAGCGCGCCGGCGAACTGGCCGCCCGGTGGGGGGGATGGTTTCAAGCTGTCCGCCGATGTACTGGCCACCGTCCGTCACTACGAGCCGGTGTATTGATGCTATTTTTTAAATAGCTACAAAGGATTATCCAGCCAAGGAAATATTTGAAATTTTCTAAGAATTTCCAAAAACCAGCCGCTGCAGGTCATCCTTGATGACCTTGCCCAGGGCAGTGCGCGGCAGCGCCTCGACAAAAATGAACCGGCGCGGCCACTTGTAGCGAGCGATGCGCCCGTCCAGCCACTGCCGAAGCTGTTCTGCATCCAGTGCGCTACCGGGCTGGCGCACCACGGCAGCCGCCAAGGACTCACCCCACTGCGGGTCCGCCACGCCAAAGGCCGCCGCTTCAGCCACGCCGGGACAGGTGGCAAGCAGGTTCTCCAGCTCGGCAGGGTAAATGTTTTCACCACCGCTGATCACCATGTCCTTGCTCCGCCCGACCACCCAGTAGCAGCCATCGCTGTCCAG
>JBDKJB010000110.1:0-6024 GCA_039796835.1 Pseudomonadota bacterium
GGCAAGGTCGGCTTTGTGGGCGGCATGGACATCCCCCTGATCCGCAAGTTCCAGTGCGGCTACGAACAGGGCGCCAAGGCCACCAACCCCAAGGTCGAGGTGCACGCCAACATGACCGGCACCACCGGCGCAGCCTGGAACGACCCGGCACGCGGCGGTGAACTCGCCAAGGCCCAGTTCGCCAAGGGCGCCGATGTGGTGTTCGCCGCCGCTGGCGGCACCGGCGTGGGTGTGTACCAGGCCGCCAAGGACGGCGGCAAGCTCGCCATCGGTGTGGACAGCAACCAGAACCACCTGCAGCCGGGCACCATGCTCACGTCCATGCTCAAGCGCGTCGACGTGGCCGTGGCCAACGTGGCCAAGGGCCACAAGCCTGGCGTCACCGTGCTGGGCCTGAAAGAGGGCGGCATCGATTACGCCATGGACCAGCACAACGAAAAGCTGGTCAGCGCCGACATGAAGAAGAAGGTGGACGCTGCCAAGGCCGACATCATCAGCGGCAAGATCAAGGTGGCCGATTACATGGCCGACAACGCCTGCAAGATCTGATACCGCTTCGTGCACAATCAAAACCCGCTGGAATCCCCAGCGGGTTTTTTGTTTGTGGAGTGCCGTTGAGCCACGCTGTTGCCACCGCTGAAGCCGCGCCGCAGGCCGGAGCCTGGGCCGTCCGCATGACCGGCATCTACAAGCGCTTTGGTGCCGTGCAGGCCAACCGGGATGTGAACCTGTCGGTCCGCTGCGGCACGGTGCACGGCATCGTAGGCGAAAACGGCGCCGGCAAAAGCACCCTGATGTCGGTGCTGTACGGCTTTTACGCCGCCGACCAAGGCAGCATCGAGGTCCTTGGCCAGCCCGCCCGCATCCGCCATGCCGACGACGCCATCGCACTGGGCATCGGCATGGTCCATCAGCACTTCATGCTGGTGGACACCCTGAGTGCCCTGGAAAATGTCATGCTGGGGGCCGAGCCCCATTGGCAGCTGCAGAAAGCCGCTGGCCAGGTGCGTGCCCGGCTGGACGCGCTGATGCGCTCCACCGGGCTGCAGGTGAAACTCGATGCGCTGGTGGCCGACCTGCCGGTCGGTGATCGCCAGCGCCTGGAGATTCTCAAGGCGCTGTACCGAGGGGCCAGGGTGCTGATTCTGGATGAACCCACCGCCGTGCTCACGCCGCAAGAGACCGACCAGCTCTTCACCGTGCTGCGCACCCTGCGTGACCAGGGCACGACCATCCTGCTCATCACCCACAAGCTGCGCGAAGTGATGGCCCTGTGCGACGACGTGACGGTGATGCGCGGCGGCGTGGTGGTGGCCAGCCTGCCGATTGCCCAGGCCAGCATCGAGGTGCTGGCCGAAGCCATGGTCGGACGCAAGGTCAACATGGGTCGGGTGGGGCTGGCTGCTGCCGGGCCGCGCGACGTGGTGCTGAATCTTCAGGGCGCCAGCTGGCAGGACACCCTGGGGGTGCAACGCCTGTCGCAGGTGGATCTGAATCTGCGTGCGGGTGAGATTGTGGGGATCGCGGGCGTGTCAGGCAATGGCCAGAGCGAGCTGCTGGACGTGCTCAGCGGCTTGCTGCAGCCGCAGACCGGCAGCCTGCAGGTGGGGTCGCAGCGATTTGCCCCAGGGCAATGGCTGGACCCGGTCGCCGCACGCGGCCTGCACATCGCGCACGTGCCTGAAGACCGCCATGCCCGGGCGCTGGTGATGCAGTTTGTGGCCTGGGAATCGGCGGTGCTGGGCTATGAGCATCTGCCCAGCTACAGCCGCCTGGGGTGGATGCGGCACAGCAGCATGCAGGACGACTGTGCCGAGTTGATGGAGCGCTTTGACGTGCGTCCGCGCAACGCCGCCCTGCCCAGCAGCAAGTTTTCAGGCGGCAATCAGCAGAAGCTTGTGCTGGCGCGCGAACTGGGCCGCAGGCCGAAGATTCTGCTGGTCGGCCAGCCGACGCGCGGTGTGGACATCGGTGCGATCGAGTTCATCTATGCCCAGCTGCGCAAGATGCGCGATGAAGGTTGTGCGGTGCTGGTGGTCAGCAGCGAACTGGATGAAATCCTGGCATTGGCCGATCGCGTGGTGGTGATGAACCAGGGCTGCATCACCGGCGAGCTGCCGTTTGCCGAGTGCACCGAGGCCGGTTTGGGACTTTTGATGACCAGCACGGCGGCCCGAGCGGAGGCTGTGGCATGAGCGCACCTGCCACCCTGCCGCGCTGGGCAGACCTGATGCTGTTGCCAGTGGTCTGCCTGATGGTGGCCCTGGTCGCGTCGGCGGCGGTGGTGGCGCTGGTGGGGCAAAACCCGGCCGAAGTGATCCAGGTGCTGATTCGGGGGGCCTTTGGCACGCCGCGCGGCTTGAGCTACACCTTCTATTACGCCACCACCTTCATCCTGACCGGTCTGGCGGTGGCGGTGGCGTTTCACGGCGGGCTGTTCAACATCGGTGGGGAAGGGCAGGCGGTGATGGGCGGGCTGGGCGCCGGACTGGTGGCCTTATGGTTGGCGCCACAGCTGCCGGCCTGGATCATGCTGCCGCTGATGATGCTGTCCAGCATGGCGTTTGGCACAGCGTGGGCGATGGTGCCGGCCTGTCTGCAGGCGTACCGGGGCAGCCATGTGGTGATCACCACCATCATGTTCAACTTTCTGGCCAGCACCCTGCTGGTGTACCTGCTTGTCAACCATGTGAGGCCCAAGGGGCAAATGGCGGTCGAGAGTGTGGAGTTCGCCGCCTCCGGCCGTTTGCCGGCGATGCATCAGTTTCTGGCTGTGCTGGGCATCGAATGGCCTTCATCACCGCTCAACGTGAGCCTGTTTCTGGCTCTGGCGGCTTGCGTGGGCGTCTATGCCTTCCTGTGGCGGTCGCGGGCGGGCTACCGCTTGCGGGCGGTCGGCTCCAGCCCAGGTGCGGCTGAGTACGCAGGCATCAGCGAACCCAGACAGATTGTGCTGGCCATGGGCATCTCCGGGGCGCTGGCCGGTCTGGTTGGCATGAATGAAATCTCCGGCGTGTTCGGCAAGCTGACGCTCGACTTTGTCAGTGGCGCGGGCTTCACCGGCATTGCCGTGGCGCTGATGGGGCGCAACCATCCGATGGGCATTGTTTTCGCGAGCCTGCTGTTCGGGGCGCTCTACCAGGGCGGGGCCGAGGTGGCCTTTGAAGTCAAGGGCTTCAGCCGCGACATGGTGGTGGCGTTGCAAGGCTTCATTGTGCTGTTTTCGGGGGCCATGGCCTATGTGATCGCTCGGCCGCTGGCCTGGGGCCTGCATCGGTTTTCAAAGCGTGCCGGAGTCGCCCATGGATGAGGCGCTGCTGGGTTCGATGTTGGCGTCGACGTTGCGCGTGAGCACGCCCTTGATCTTCTGCGCGCTGGCGGGCCTGCTGTCGGAACGCTCGGGCGTGGTCGATATCGGCCTGGAGGGCAAGATGCTGTTTGCCGCCTTTGCCGCCGGGGCCACAGGGGCGGTGTACGGCTCCACGGTACTGGCCGTCGGGGCGGCGATGCTGGTGGCTGTGCTGTTGGCCTGGATGCACGGGGTGGCCTGTGTGAGCCACCAGGGCGACCAGGTGGTCAGCGGGGTGGCGATCAACATCGTGGCAGCGGGATTGACGATGGTGCTGGGCATTGCCTGGTTTGCGCAGGGCGGACAGACCCCACCGGTGTCCGAGGCTGTGCGTATTTCCCCCTTGTGGCGTGGCGCACCCGAAGCCTTCCAGGGCCTGCCCTGGCTGGGCCCGCTGTTGGGGCAGGGCCTGCTGAGCCACAACGGGCTGGTGTATCTGGCGCTGGCTCTTGTCCCCGTAGTGTGGTGGCTGATGTACCGCACCCGCTTTGGCCTGCGCTTGCGTGCGGTCGGCGAGAACCCGCAGATGGTGGATACCGCCGGGGTGTCGGTCGCGCGCTTGCGCTACACCGCGCTCACGCTCAATGGATTGCTGTGCGGTCTGGCGGGCAGCTACCTCGTGCTGGCACAGGCGGCCAGCTTTTCACACAACATGACGGCCGGGCGGGGCTTCATGGCCCTGGCGGCGCTGATTTTTGGCCGCTGGCACCCGGTGCTGGCGCTGTGGGCCTGTCTGCTGTTCGGCTTTCTGGACGCCGTGGCCATCCGCCTGCAAGGCGTGAAGCTGCCTGTGGCGCTGGGCGGGGGCGAAGTACCTGTGCAGGCCATCCAGGCCTTGCCGTATCTGATGACGGTGATCCTGCTGGCGGGCTTCATCGGTTCGGCCGTGGCGCCCAAAGCCCTGGGGCGGCCCTACACCAAAGAACGTTGAGCGGGGCTACCATCGCGGTGGCCACCATCTCACCCCTTCTGAGGAGTCTTTGCCATGTCGAACACGCTTCTCGCCCTGCTGGGTTTCATCGCCTGGACGCTGTGCCTGCTGATTCTGATGGAGACGGTCCGCTCCGTTCTGGTCGTCAGGGGTTTTGTGCCGGCCAATGGCTTCGACCCCGGCAATTCGAACCTGTCGCCCTTCATGCAGCGCCTGGCCCGGGCGCACGCCAATTGCCTGGAAGGTCTGCCGATCTTTGGTGGCCTGATGATGGTGGCGTTACTGGCTGGCAAGAGTTCGGTCACCGATCCCCTGGCCTGTGTGCTCCTCGGGGCCCGGGTGGTGCAGTCGCTGATCCACCTGTCGTCTGTGTCACCGGCTGCAGTCATGGTCCGGTTCAGCTTTTTTGCGGTGCAGATGGGGATTGCGGTGTATTGGGTGGTTGTGCTGTCATCCAGGTGACACCTCCGGGCGTTAATCGCCGGTCTGGCCATCGCCTGATACAGTGCAAGCCCTCTTTGGAGCCCCGATGAACCGTTTGTTGAGCCGCCGCGGCATGTCTGCCGCTTTTTCTGTGTCTGTCTGGATGCTCGTCGGTGGGCATTCGGCAGTCTTTGCGCAGGCCAAAATGGCCCAAAACCCCATCAAGATCGGCGAGATCAACAGCTATTCGAACATCCCGCAGTTCACCACGCCCTACAAGCAGGGCTGGCAGCTCGCGGTGGAGCAGATCAACGCTTCTGGTGGGCTGCTGGGCCGCAAGGTCGAGGTGATCGCCCGCGACGACGGCGGCAAGCCTGAAGAAGCCCTGAAACACGCGGTCGAACTCACGGCCAATGAAAAGGTCGACGTGCTGGCCGGTGGCTTCCTGTCCAACGTCGGGCTGGCACTCGCCGATCATGCCCAGAAGAACAAACGCCTGTTTGTGGCCAGCGAGCCTCTGACCGACGCCATCGTGTGGGACAAGGGCAACCGCTATACCTTTCGCCTGCGCCCCAGCACCTACATGCAGGCCGCCATGCTGGTCGAAGAAGCCGCCAAGCTGCCGGCCAAGCGCTGGGCCACCATCGCCCCCAATTACGAGTACGGTCAGAGCGCCGTGGCCAGCTTCAAGGAGCTGCTCAAGGCCAAGCGGCCAGATGTGGAGTTTGTGGGCGAACAGTGGCCGGTGCTGGGCAAGCTCGACGCCGGCAGCACCCTGCAGGCCACCATGCAGAGTCGGCCTGACGCGATCTTCAATGTCACCTTCGGCGCGGACCTCGCCAAGCTGGTGCGGGAAGGCAACCAGCGCAACATCTTCCCGCGCGTGCCGGTGGTCAGCCTGCTTTCAGGCGAGCCCGAGTACCTGGAAACGCTCAAGGACGAAACCCCCAAGGGCTGGATCGTCACCGGCTACCCCTGGGACCAGATCGACAACAAGGACCACGCTTCCTTCGCCGCCAACTACTACCAGCGCTTCAAAGAAAATCCGAAGGTGGGTTCTGTCGTCGGCTACGCCACGATGCAGGCGATCTTCGCCGCGATCAAAAAGGCCAACAGCACCGACAACGAAAAACTCGTCACCGCCATGCGGGGCCTGAAGTTCTCCACTCCCTTCGGTCCGGCCGAGTTCCGTGCCATTGACCACCAGTCCACCATGGGTGCCTACGTGGGCAAGCTGGATTTACGCGGCAACGCCGGCACGATGGTGCAGTGGCGCTATGCCGACGGCAAGGCCTATCTGCCGAGTGATGCCTATGTGCAG
>JBDKJB010000111.1:0-6009 GCA_039796835.1 Pseudomonadota bacterium
AGCCGTGAAGAACACCGCGACCGCAGCAGCCACGCCAACGACCAAGACACTCCACTGCGCCAGCTGGCCGTGCTTGCCCAGCAGGTAAAACCCCGCCAATGCAGCAACCAGCAGGGCTGCAGCAGCGCCCAGCTTGGCCTTGTCGCCTGCGGCGCTGACGGTTTCGATTTGTGGTGCTGCCATGTTGCCTGTTCAAATTGCTTGTTGCACCCTAGAGACGCAAGAGCCCGGGACGGATGAGACCCAGGCTTGCGTGCTGTCAGGTGGCAGGGGCAGTAGGAATCGAACCTACAACCTTCGGTTTTGGAGACCGACGCTCTGCCAATTGAGCTATACCCCTAAGATTGACTGAAACCCCTGTGATGCTGATGACTGCTTGAAGCTCTACCTCAAGCCAGGATTTTGGCGACGACGCCGGAGCCGACGGTCTTGCCGCCTTCGCGGATGGCGAAGCGCAGACCCTCTTCCATGGCGATGGGGGCGATCAGCTTGACGGTGATCGACACGTTGTCGCCCGGCATCACCATCTCCTTGCCCTCAGGCAGCTCGATGGCACCGGTCACGTCCGTCGTGCGGAAGTAGAACTGCGGGCGGTAGTTGTTGAAGAAGGGCGTGTGACGGCCGCCCTCGTCCTTGGACAGCACGTAGATCTCAGCCGTGAAGTGGGTGTGGGGCTTGACGGAGCCGGGCTTGCACAGCACCTGGCCGCGCTGCACTTCTTCGCGCTTGGTGCCGCGCAGCAGGATACCGACGTTGTCGCCCGCCTGACCCTGGTCCAGCAGCTTCCTGAACATCTCGACGCCCGTGCAGGTGGTCTTCTGGGTGGCCGCAATGCCGACGATTTCGATCTCTTCGCCGACCTTGATGATGCCGCGCTCCACACGGCCGGTGACCACCGTACCACGGCCGGAGATGGAGAAGACGTCTTCGACGGGCATCAGGAAGGCGCCGTCGACCGCACGCTCGGGCGTGGGGAAGTAGGTGTCCATGGCTTCGGCCAGCTTGAAGATGGCGCCTTCGCCCAGGTCGCCCTTGTCGCCTTCCATGGCGAGTTTGGCCGAGCCGTGGATGATGGGGGTGTCGTCACCGGGGAAGTCGTACTTGCTGAGCAGTTCGCGCACTTCCATTTCAACGAGTTCCAAGAGCTCGGCGTCATCGACCATGTCGCATTTGTTCAAAAAGACGATGATGTGGGGCACGCCGACCTGGCGGGCCAGCAGGATGTGCTCGCGGGTCTGGGGCATGGGGCCGTCAGCGGCGGAGCAGACCAGGATGGCGCCGTCCATCTGGGCAGCGCCGGTGATCATGTTTTTGACATAGTCGGCGTGGCCCGGGCAGTCAACGTGGGCGTAGTGGCGGTTGGCCGTTTCGTATTCGACGTGGGCGGTGTTGATGGTGATGCCGCGTGCCTTTTCTTCCGGCGCCGCGTCAATCTGGTCGTAGGCCTTGGCTTCGCCACCAAATTTGGCCGACAGCACGGTCGTGATCGCCGCCGTCAGCGTCGTCTTGCCATGGTCCACGTGCCCAATCGTCCCCACGTTCACGTGCGGCTTGCTGCGCGAAAACTTCTCTTTTGCCATTTCTATCTCCGTTATCCAAACGTTAATCAGACAATCACAACAAACTTGGTGCCCATGGCGGGAATCGGACCCGCGACCTCTCCCTTACCAAGGGAGTGCTCTACCACTGAGCCACATGGGCAAATTTCTCGGCACCCTCAAACCAGCCCGCCGGAGCCACTCGGGCTCTGGAGCGGGAAACGGGAATCGAACCCGTGTCATTAGCTTGGAAGGCTAAGGTTCTACCATTGAACTACTCCCGCCGGGGTACGCTTTCAAAAGCAGGCCGCTTGGCCACCCGCTTTTGAAAACACCCACATTCGCTTGAGCCCATCTCCGATGGAGAGCACTGGTGGAGAGGGCTGGATTCGAACCAGCGTACTCGCAAGAGGGCAGATTTACAGTCTGCTGCCATTAACCACTCGGCCACCTCTCCAGAAGTGAACCAAGGATTATGCCATGGTTTTCCCCACAGCGCTAAGGCCTGCGGCTGTTTTTTGAGCCTGCACGGCGCCCCAATCGATGGCTGCCGCCCCGTGCCGCCTGAGGTGCTGGTTCGCCGCAGCAAAATGCCCACAGCCGATGAAGGGGGAAGGGGCACGCAGCGCGGACAGTGGCGACGGGTGGTTCGCCATCAGTACCAGATGATCTGTGCGGGCTCCTGTGGTTTCGATGAGCGCGCGCTTAGTTTGTGCGTGTCCGCCCCACAGCATGAAGACGACTGGACTCTCCTTTTGTGCACACGCCTGCACCAGTGTGTCAGTGAGCACTTCCCAACCCAATTTGGCGTGACTGGCCGGCTGAGCATCTTCCACCGTCAAGGTGGTGTTGAGCAACAGCACCCCCTGGCGCGCCCAGGCCTCCAGACTGCACAGCTGTTTGTGCGCGCCTGGCTCGAGAAAATCCTCTTTCTCAAGTTGCTTGCCAATGTTTTTCAGCGACGGGGGCGTGCGCACACCCGGCTGGACAGAAAACGCCAAGCCGTGCGCCTGGCCCGGGCCATGGTAGGGGTCCTGCCCCAGAATCATCACCCGCACCCGCGCCAACGGCGTCAGCGCCAACGCTCGCAGCGGCTCCGGAGGGTAGACCTGCACTCCTGCATCCAACCGGCTGCGCAACATCGACTGCAACCCCCGCCCAACCCCGCCCTGCCAGAACTCGGTCACCAAGCCTTTCCAGTCTGATGCTACGCCCTGCCCCGACACAGCGGCGTCCAGCTGGCTTCGGGTCAGTTGGGGAATATTTTCAAGGAAAATTGACGACATTTCCGTTATTCAGTGGCGCTTTACAGCTATATTAAAAATAGCAAATTCCGCCGCCCGCGGGTGGATTCAGACGCTTACGCTGCAAACATCTGCGCCAGCGCCTCGCCCGGTTCCGACGCTCGCATGAAGGCTTCACCGACCAGGAAGGCATGCACATCGGCGGCGCGCATGCGCAGCACGTCGTCGCGGCTCAAGATCCCGCTTTCGGTCACCACCAGCCGGGTCTGCCGGATCTCGGGCAGGTCTTGCAGAATCCCCAAAGTGGCGTCCAGGCTGACCTCAAAGGTCTTCAGGTTGCGGTTGTTGACGCCAAACAGCGGTGTCTTGAGTTTGAGCGCGCGCTCGGCCTCTGCGCGATCGTGCACCTCGACCAGCACCGCCATGTCCAGGCTGTGGGCCACGGCTTCCAGGTCAGCCATCTGGGCGTCGCTCAGGCATGCCGCGATCAGCAGGATGCAATCGGCCCCCATGGCACGGGACTCATAGACTTGATAGGCATCGACCATGAAGTCTTTGCGCAGCACAGGAAGCTGGCAGGACGCCCGGGCCTGCTTCAGGTAGTCGGGCTGGCCCTGAAAGTACAGACGGTCTGTCAACACCGAAAGGCAGGACGCCCCACCTTCGACATAACTTTGGGCAATATCGGCAGGAATGAAGTCTTCACGCAACACGCCTTTGGACGGACTGGCCTTTTTGATCTCGGCGATCACCGCCGACTGCCCGGCGGCGATCCTGCGACGCAGGGCCCCCACAAAATCGCGCGTGAGCACACGGCTTTCCGCATCAGCACGCACCGCGGAGAGTGAGGTTTTCTTGAGCGCTGCCGCAATTTCCTCGCGTTTGGTGGCAACAATTTTGTCCAGGATATCGGTCATGTCAGGGCTGCTTTCGGTTCAGGTTTGACTGGCAGCCACCAAGGCGTGGAGCTTGGCGCGGGCGGCCCCCGTTTCGATGACCATCCGGGCACGCTCCACCCCGGTCTGGATGTCTGGCACCACATTGGCGGCATACAGGGCCACACCCGCATTGAGGATGACGGTCTCGCGCGCCGGGCCAGGCTGGTTCTCCAGCACCGCCAGCAACATGGCCTTACTCTGTTCGGCCGTTTCCACCTTCAGCGCGCGGGTGCTGGCCATGGCCAAGCCGAAATCTTCGGGGTGAATTTCGTATTCGAGCAGCACGCCGTCCTTGAGCTCTCCCACCAGGGTGGCGGCGCCCAGGCTGACCTCATCCAGGCCATCCAGGCCATGCACCACCAGAGCGTGCTGGGCCCCCAGACGCTGCAGGGCACGCACCTGGATGCCCACCAAGTCCGCATGGAACACCCCCATCAGGATGTTGGGTGCGGTGGCTGGGTTGGTCAGCGGCCCCAGGATGTTGAAAATGGTTTTGACGCCAAGCTCCTTGCGCACTGGAGCGACGTTCTTCATGGCCGGGTGGTGATTGGGCGCGAACATGAAGCCCACGCCCACCTCGTCGATACAGCGGGCAATGGCGGCAGGCGGCAGGTTGATGTTGACCCCCAGGGCTTCCATCACGTCGGCACTGCCACTTTTGCTGCTCACGCTGCGCCCGCCGTGCTTGCTCACCTTGGCACCTGCCGCAGCGGCCACAAACATGGAGCAGGTGCTGATGTTGAAGGTATGGGAGCCGTCGCCGCCGGTGCCCACGATGTCCACCAGGTGTGTTTTGTCAGCTACTTCGACCTTGGTGGAGAACTCCCGCATGACCTGGGCGGCGGCGGTGATTTCGCCAATGGTTTCCTTCTTGACGCGTAGCGCCGTGACGATGGCCGAGATCATCACCGGCGAAACCTCGCCCGACATGATCTGCCGCATCAGGCTCAGCATCTCGTCGTGGAAGATTTCGCGGTGCACGATGGCACGGGCCAGCGCCTCCTGCGGGGTGAAGATGGACGGCAGGTTCATGGGGAAATGCCTGTGAAAAACGGAATTGGGGGACTCAACGGCCGGGCTGTTCGGCGGTCGCCAACCGCAGGCCGAAGCCCACGAACATCAGGCCCGCGGCCTTGTCCAGCCAGTGCATGCCGCGCTGCACGGCGTCGCGCCGCGCCATCCAGGCGGCGGCCAGGGCCCAACCGGCGTTGACGGGCAGGCTGTTGAGGTTGAACAGGACGCCAAGCAGCACGAAGGTCCACGCCGGGTGTGGCGCGTCGGGCGCGATGAACTGCGGCACGAAGGCCAGGAAGAAGATCGCCACCTTGGGGTTGAGCACGTTGGTCCAGAACCCGCCGAGGAAGACTGTGCGCAGGCTCTGCGGCGCCTGGGCCTGCGCCAAGGCCTGCAGGTCCGCCGTGGCCTGCGGCGCGCGAGCCAGCAACAGCTTCACGCCCACCCACAACAGGTAGGCAGCACCGAGCCACTTGAGCGCCGTGAACGCAAGGACCGACGTAGCCATCAGGGCGCCGACACCCAGGGCCGCCGCGAACACATGCACAAAGCAGCCCGCCGTGATGCCCAGCCCGGCGGCGAACCCGGCGCGCACGCCGCCCTTGAGGGCGTGGGCGACGATGTAGAGCACGTCCGGCCCCGGGGTCAAATTCAACAGCCAGCCGGCGGCCATGAAGAGCAACAGATGCTGCAGGTCAGGCATGGAAGAACTCCCGAACAGCTGCCACAGCCTGGTCGACGCCGGCGGCATCGACGTCGAGGTGGGTGGCAAAGCGCAGCTTGTGCAGCCCGGTGGCCAGGACGCCGCGGGCTTTCAGATGGGGCAGAAAGTCCGCCGCGCGTGCCCTGGCGGCGCCCTCGAGGTCGACGAAAACGATGTTGGTCTGCGGCGCCTCGACCTTCAGTCCATCGATGCCCATGATCCCCTGCGCAAAGCGCTGCGCCAGCGCATGGTCGTCGGCCAGCCGGTGCACATGATGCTCGAGCGCGTACATGCCGGCGGCGGCGAGGAAGCCTGCCTGCCGCATGGTGCCGCCGGCTGTCTTGCGCCAACGGTGGGCACGGGCAATCAGCGCCTTGCTGCCGCACAGCACACTGCCCGCAGGGGCGCCCAGGCCCTTGCTGAGGCAGACCGAGACGCTGTCGAACAGGCCGGCGATCTTCCTGGCTTGAACGTAGGGGTCGCCTCCGGCCTGATCTGCCTGTTTCACGGCCGCGTTGAAGAGCCGCGCGCCGTCCAGATGGGTGCTCAAGCCCCTGGATTTGGCCAGTTGG
>JBDKJB010000112.1:0-5975 GCA_039796835.1 Pseudomonadota bacterium
CCCACAAACTCATGATGCCC
Source organism: Pseudomonadota bacterium (assembly GCA_039796835.1). Lineage (GTDB taxonomy): Bacteria > Pseudomonadota > Gammaproteobacteria > Burkholderiales > Burkholderiaceae_C > JBDKJB01. Next base: position 21 of record JBDKJB010000112.1, read on the forward strand.
TCGGTCCACAGCGAAATCAAGCCTCTTTTTTTGCAAAAATTTGCGTTGGAAACCGCGCCCAAAGCCTTGCCACGCCTGGTTTTTCTGCTTTAATTTGGCGTTAGGCTGCTTTTGGCTGCCGGATCTGCAGGCGTGAGGCCATGCCCAGCGTGGCCAGCATGGCCGCCGAGGCCACCGCCGCGACGATCCAGAAATCCTGCAGGCGGCCGTCGGGCCGGCGCTGGATCAGCAAGCCGCCCACCAGCGCTGCAATGCCCATGGCGGCTGACTGCACCGCCGAATTCAATGTCATGAATGTCCCCCGGTGCGCCGGACTGGCGGCCCCGCCCGTGATGGCCATGCCCGGAATCATGCGCCCGCTCATCAGCACCATGAGCCAGGTGGACACCAGCAACATCGCGGACAAGGGTGCGCCATAGGGCAGCAAGGCCACCACAAACAGAGCCGGCAGCAGGCCCAGCGTCAGTCGCCGGTAGGCCGGCACCTTGCCGATGCGATCGGTCAAACGCCCAAACCACCGTGCCGTGAACAGACTCGCCACCCCGCCACACAGATAGATGTAGGGGATCTGGTCTTGACGCAGACCCACACCGTGCTGGGCATTGATGGCCAGAAAAGGGATCATCACAAAACCCGAAAACACCATCAGGCCCGTGAACGCAAAGGCCCGCCAGTGATTGACGTCAGACAGCACCGCCCGGAAATGGGCCCAGACGCCCGCTGCTGGATGGGCTGCGAGGTGCTGGTCCAGACGGGGCAGGGTGGCGGCCACCAGCACAATCATGCCCAGGGAAACGATGCCGGTGAGCATGAACGGCGCGTGCCAGCCCCCGTGCCCGGCCAGCCACAAACTGGCCGGCAAGCCCAGGGCGGAAGCAAAGGAAAACGAACTCATCACTGTGCCCATGGCACGCCCGCGCCGCTCAAAAGGGATCACATCGGCAACGATGGTCTGGATGACACTCGAAATCACCCCGCCCGTGGCCCCAGCCGCGATGCGTCCCAGCACCAGGGCTTCATAGCCGGGCGCCATGCTGCAGGCCCAGGCCGCCAGGCCGAACAGGGCGTAGAGCACCAGCAGCAGATGCTTGCGGCCATACCGGTCGATGAAGAACGCCGCCGCAACGCCCGACAGACCGGACGCCAGGGTGTAGGCTGAAACCAACAGCGCAAACTGACCGTCGTGGATGCCAAAAATCTGCGTGAACAGTGGCCCCAGGGGCATGATGACCATGAAGTCGAGAGCCGTGTTGAACTGGATGCCAGCCAGGGTGAACAGAAGCCAGCGTTCGCGTTCGGGTGTCATGAAAGCACTCTAACAGGCGCAAAATCAGGGCATGAGCATGGACACCGTCATCCACGCCGGCATGGCCCGCTACGCTCACGCAGCCACGGGGCTCGTGCTCATGGGTGGTGGCGCCCGCACCGCTTATCAGGCAGGCGTGCTGCAGGCGCTCGGCACCATGCTGCGCCTGCAACCGGGGGCGTCCAAAGCCTTCCCGTTCCAGGTGCTGGTGGGGACCTCCGCCGGAGCCATCAACGCCACCTTGCTGGCATCCTGGTCCCGCTCGGGCCTGGACGCATTCGATCGCCTGGCGCAGTTCTGCCTGCAGTTGCGCAGTGACGACGTCTACCGCCTGAACGTGCCGCGCTGGGTGCGCTTCAGCCGCATTGCCGCCGCCTGGCAGCTGGCCCGCAACATGCGCGAACAGGGCGCCATCCTGGACAACTCGCCCCTGGTGAGCACCTTGCACCGGCACCTGTCGCTGCCGGGCATCGAAGAAGCGATCCGCCTGGGCACGCTCAATGCGCTGGCCGTGACGGCCTCCAGCTACAGCAGCGGCACCCACTGGACGTTCTGCCAGACCGAAAAAGACGCCCCGTTTGAGGGTTGGGAGCGGCCCGGGCGGAAGGCCGAGTTCACCCCCATCACGGTGGAGCACCTGTTGGCCTCCAGCGCCATCCCCTTCCTGTTCCCCTCCACATCGCTGTGGGTAGCCGGACGGCGCGAGAGCTTTGGCGACGGGTCCATGCGGCAGACATCCCCGCTGTCATCGGCCATGCATCTGGGGGCGCGCAAGATCCTGGCCATTGGTGTGGGTCAGTCTGAACGCTCTGCCATGGGCCAGGGCAGCAGCAGCGCCGGCAACACGCTGGGCTCCATCGTGGGGCATACGATGGCCAGTGTGTTTCACGACACCCTGCACGCAGATGTGGAGCAGACGCGCCGGGTCACCCACACGATCCGGCAACTGCCGCGCGAAGCCGCCCGGGCCCTGCCCTACAAGACCATCGAGGTGATGGCCATCTCTCCGTCGCAGTCCCTGGATGCGCTGGCACAACAGCATCTGGACGCCCTGCCGGAAGCCACCCGCGCGGCGTTGAGTGGCCTCGGCATCCTCAAGGGGGGGGGCGGGGTGCTGGCCAGCTACATCCTGTTTGAGCCAGGTTTTGTGCAGGCCGTGCGTGCCCTGGGGGAAAGCGATGCCTTTGCGCGCAAAGCCGAGCTGATGGACTTTCTGGGCTAGCCCCTGCCTTGCCGTGGCCAGAGGCTGCGGCCGCGGTGATAATCAACCCATCGCCACAACAGGAGAGCACTCCTTGGAGCATCCGAGTATCCGGTAGGCGCCAGATTGATTGGGTCAGATTCCAATTGATTGGGCCTGCGTTTTCATCAACGTTGGTTCCCCTGGTATCCAGTCCAATGGAATCTGATCCCTTCGATCCATGCTCAACATCTTTACACTTGTCAACGGTCGTTTGTTCCAGGAAGAGATCGAATCCCTGGAAGAGCTGTCCAAATTCCAGCCCATCTGGGTTGATCTGGAAGCCCCCACACTTGAGGAAAAGCGCTGGGTCAAACAGTATTTCGGGCTCTCCATCCCGGAAGATGCGATGGACGAAGACATCGAGGAGTCTGCCCGTTTCTACGAAGAAGACAACGGCGAACTGCACATCCGCAGCGACTTCCTGGTCGCCGACGACGCCGATCCGCGCAACGTGCGCGTGGCCTTCATCCTGAATGAACAGAACCCCGGGCTCAAGAGCAAGGGTGTGCTGTTCTCGATTCATGACGAAGATGTGCCCGTCTTTCGCCTGCTGCGCATGCGCGCCCGCCGTGCACCCGGCCTGATCGAAGATGCCAAAGAGGTCCTGCTCAAGCTGTTTGACGCCGACGCGGAGTATTCCGCCGACACGCTGGAGAACATCTACGTCGAGCTGGAAAAGGTCAGCGCCAAGGTGTTGTCAGCCGACGTCAGCGACGCCCTGGCCGGTGAGGCGCTGGCGGCCATCGCCCAGCACGAAGACATGAATGGCCGCATCCGACGCAACATGATGGACACGCGCCGTGCAGTCAGCTTCATGACGCGCAGCAAGATGCTCAACGCCGAGCAGTTCGAGGACGCCCGCCAGATCCTGCGCGACATTGACAGCCTGGACAGCCACACCGCCTTCCTGTTCGACAAGATCAACTTCCTGATGGACGCCACGGTGGGCTTCATCAACATCAACCAGAACAAGATCATCAAGATCTTCTCGGTGGCCAGCGTGGCTTTGCTGCCACCCACCCTGATCGCCAGCATCTATGGCATGAACTTCCAGCACATGCCCGAGCTGTCGCAGACCTGGGGCTACCCGATGGCGCTGGTGCTGATGGTCGCGTCGGCGCTGGTGCCGATGTGGTACTTCAGGAAGCGGGGGTGGTTGAAGTAGGCGCTATTGACGGGGTTGCCCCGCCGACCCTGCCCCGACAGCCTTACTCGATCGCCTTGCCCATGTCCTCCACGACCTTCTTGGCATCACCGAAGACCATCATGGTCTTGTCCATGTAAAAGAGCTCGTTGTCCAGGCCGGCATAGCCTGCGGCCATGGAGCGCTTGTTGACGATGACCGTCTTGGCCTTGTAGGCCTCGAGGATCGGCATGCCGTAGATGGGGCTGCCTTTGGTCAGCGCAGCCGGGTTAACCACGTCGTTGGCACCCAGGATGATGGCCACGTCGGCCTGGCCGAACTCGCCGTTGATGTCTTCCATCTCAAACACCTGGTCGTAGGGCACTTCGGCCTCGGCCAGCAACACGTTCATGTGGCCCGGCATGCGGCCGGCCACCGGGTGGATGGCGTATTTCACCGTCACCCCTTTGTGCGTGAGCTTTTCGGCCAGCTCCTTCACGGCGTGCTGTGCGCGCGCCACCGCCAGGCCATAGCCCGGCACGATGACCACGGTTTCAGCGTTCCCGAGGACAAAGGCCGCGTCGTCGGCGCTGCCGCTTTTGACGCTGCGCTGCACGGCAGTACCTGCTGCGGCCGTGGTTGCGTCGCCACCGAAGCCGCCCAGGATCACATTGAAAAACGAGCGGTTCATCGCCTTGCACATGATGTACGAGAGGATGGCGCCCGAGCTGCCCACCAGGCTGCCCGCGATGATGAGCATGCTGTTGTTCAGGCTGAAACCGATGCCCGCCGCCGCCCAGCCCGAGTAGCTGTTGAGCATCGAGACCACCACCGGCATGTCGGCCCCGCCGATCGGGATGATGATGAGCACACCCAGCACGAAGGCAATGGCCAGCAGCAGGGCCATGTCGATGTTGGCCTGGCTGATGGTGTAGCCGGCGATGAACACCAGCATGGCGATGGCCAGCGCCAGGTTCAGCCAGTGCTGCCCCTTGAATTGCACGGGCGCACCCTGGAACAGTCGGAATTTGTAGGTGCCTGAAAGCTTGCCGAAGGCGATCACCGAGCCGCTGAAGGTGATGGCGCCGATGGCCGCGCCCAGCGCCAACTCGAGCCGGTTGCCGTGCGGGATCTTGCCGGTGGCGTCCGCGATGTTGAATGCCGCTGGCTCCAGAGCAGCCGCGCCGGCAATGAACACCGCCGCCAGGCCGATCATGCTGTGAAAGAAGGCCACCAACTCGGGCATCTTGGTCATTTCGACCGTCTTGGCCCGATAGGCGCCATAGCCGCCACCGACCACGAGGCCGATCAGCACCCAGAGCATGCCCTGGGCTTTGCCGCCTGCGAGCTGCACGATCAGCGCCGCTGTGGTCAGCGCGGCGATGGCCATGCCGGCCATGCCGAACACATTGCCGCGGATCGAGGTGGTCGGATGGCTCAGGCCCTTGAGGGCCTGGATGAAGCAGACGCTGGCGATCAGGTACAGCAGCGTGACGGTGTTCATGCTCATTTGGCAGCCCCCTTGCCTTCAATCTGGGCAGACTTTTTATCTTTCTTCTTGAACATCTCCAGCATGCGCCGCGTGACCAGGAAGCCGCCAAAGATGTTGACCGCCGCCAGGGCGACAGCCGCGATGCCCAGGCCACGTCCGGCCCAGGTCTCGGTCAAGCCCGCAGCCAGCATGGCACCGACGATGACGATGGCCGAAATGGCGTTGGTCACGGCCATCAGAGGGGTGTGCAACGCCGGGGTGACTGTCCAGACCACGTGGTAGCCCACGTAGATGGCGAGCACGAAGATGATGAGGTTGGTGAGGGTGGGGGAGACGATGTCCATGGGGTTCTCCTTACTTTCGCTTCACTTCACCACCCTGCGCCATCAGGCAGGCGGCGACGATGTCGTCTTCGAGGTTGACGGTCAGACCTGAGGGGGGCTCGCCTTTGGCCGCTGGTGGCACGATGAGCTTGAGGAAGTCGATCACGTTGCGCGCGTAGAGCGACGAGGCGTCCGCCGCCACCAAAGCGGGCAGGTTGGTCTCGCCAACAATCGTCACCCCGTGCTTCACCACGGTCTTGTCGGCCTCGCTCAACGGGCAATTGCCGCCGCCACCGGGACCGCGGCCCGCGGCAATGTCGACGATCACCGAGCCCGGCTTCATCGCCTTGACCATGTCTTCGGTGATGAGTGTAGGCGCCGGGCGGCCCGGGATCAATGCCGTGCTGATCACCACGTCGGCCTGGGCGACGCGCTTGGCCACCTCCACCTGTTGACGCGCGAGCCAGG
>JBDKJB010000113.1:0-5972 GCA_039796835.1 Pseudomonadota bacterium
CCTTCCACAGCATCGTTGCCATCAGCCGCAACGATCCGCTGGGGCAACCCGAGCGCGTGGAGGCTCTGGCCCACAGCTGGGGGAGCCAGACCGTTGATCTTGGTGAAGTCGGTCACCTCAATCCGGCCTCAGGCTACGGTCAATGGCCCCAGGCGCTGGATTTGATTGCGCAGTTGCCTGCCACCGCGCAAGCCTGAATGCATTGCGCCACATCCTGGGTGCATTGAATGAATCTCCCTCTGCATTGGCGCGCGCTGTTCCCAGGCCTACTGGCCTGCGTCGTGGTGGCGGCTGCAGCCAGTTTCCTGTCGGAGCACTATGGCGCACCGGTGATGCTGTTTGCCTTGCTGCTGGGCACGGCGATGAACTTTCTGTCGGAAGCGGTTGACGGCAAAGGCGGGCCCTGCGCTGCCGGTATCGAATTCACAGCGCGCCAGGTATTGCGCGTCGGCGTGGCGCTATTGGGACTCCGGATCACCGTGGCTCAGATCGCTGATCTGGGTTGGACGCCCGTGCTCATCGTCGTGCTCTCTGTGGTGCTGACCATTGCCGTATCGATGGTGTTGGCGCGACTGATGGGGTTTCAAAGCCTGTTCGGGTTGCTCAGTGGTGGCGCCACCGCCATCTGCGGCGCTTCGGCGGCCTTGGCCTTGGCCGCCGCCCTGCCGGCGCACCCACTGAAGGAACGCGCCACGCTGTTCACCGTGGTAGGTGTGTCAGTGCTGTCCACCCTGGCCATGATCGTCTATCCCATGCTGGCCAATGCCCTCGGGCTAGACCCGCGCCTCGCCGGTGTGTTTCTGGGTGCCACCATCCACGACGTGGCGCAGGTGGTGGGCGCGGGTTACAGCATGTCGAAGGAAACCGGGGACGTGGCCACCTTCGTCAAGCTCATGCGCGTTGCCATGTTGCTGCCGGTGATCGTGTTTGCGGTGCTGTTGACGCGTTCCCGCGCCACTGGCGGCCCGCGCCCACCCCTGTTGCCCGGGTTTGCGCTCGCCTTTGCGCTGCTGGTGGGCATCAACAGCATGGGCTGGCTGCCCGGCCCGGTGACCAAAGCAGGGGGGGAGTTCTCGCGCTGGTGCCTGATCTCCGCCATTGCCGCCATCGGGATGAAGACACGTCTGAAGGAGCTGGCCACCGTCGGTCTCAAGCCTGTGTTGTTGATGCTGAGTGAAACCGTCTTCCTGGCAGCACTGGTGCTGGGGCTTCTGCACTGGGCCCGCTAGGCCCGACCAACGCCTATCGCGGATGGAGCGCCATATGCCGAAGATTGCCAAGGCGGCCGCCGAAGCCTCCATTGACGACTACACCCTCCAGAGCTTCTTGCTCAATCTGGCGATCACGGAACTGTCGAGCAATCGGCTGGTCGTCGACCTGCTCACTTCCATTTCCTTGCGCACTCTGCGCTATGTCAGGCTGGGGTTCGCCGCAAACGCCGACCTGATGCGCAGCTCACTGGCGACCTGGTGTGCGTTGCAGAAGGCGGTGGAACGCCGCGACATCCAGGCTGTGCTGGACACAGCCCGCAAGCGCATCACGGCGTCCCGCGATGCAGCTGTGCACGCCATCGCCGCGCCAACGGCATCCTCCCGCACCAGGCAACCGCCCCGCCGTCCCTTGCATTGAATGCTGTGTATTTGAATTAAAGTATAAAATATATTACAGTTCAGAGCATCATGAATTTAAAATAGATAGCTATCTTTCATTATTGAATAACGGAAATTTATCTAATGAGTCTATCGATTTTTTTTCAATGGATTTATTATGTGCCAAGGACATTGGCGGACATTCCCAAAAAGGACATCAATGCGGCTTGTGTGACTGCCGCAGCAGACTCACCCGGTCAGCAATGGTGTCGATGTCCATGTTCTCATCGGCATTGAGAAGGTAGGTCTCCAGATCTCTCACGGCCTCAGCCACGTGGCCCAGCTCGGCATGCGCCAAACCGCGGTCCCGATGGTCGGCCCAGCTCTTGGGCAGCAGGATGATCAGCCGGTCCAACACTGCAATCTGCCGCTGCCAGTCTGTATGGGCTTTGTAGATTTCTTTCAGGTTTTGCAGCATTCGCGCAATGATCGCACGGGGCGGCGCACTCTGCAGGTACAGGCCGAGCGGCACATCGAAATCATCGGCCAATCCGCTGGATCGGCGGTACGGCTCCAGACGCTCGGCCAGCTCTTCCCGGCCCAGCGACTGGCCGTCAAACGGGTTGATCACGACCTGGCCCTTGGGCAGGCTGACCTTCACCATGAAATGCCCCGGAAAGCCGACGCCCTTGGCCGACAGGCCGACGCCCTGGGCCAGCTCCAGCCAGATGACCGCCAATGAAATCGGAATGCCCTTGCGGGTGCGCAGCACCACGTTCAGGAAACTGTTGTCCGGGTCGTAGTAGTTGTTGACATTGCCGCCAAACCCCAGGCTGCTGAAGAAGAACTGGTTCAGCACGCGCAGCTTGTGGATCGGCGCGGCGTCGGGGGGGATGCGCCGGCGCAGGCGAGCCAGAAGCTGGTCGACCTCTCCCAGCACCTTCTGTACCTCGAGCTCGGGGTACTCGTCCTGCGCCACGCAGACGGCAGCCTCCAGCAGAGGGAACCCGTCATCGCTCTGCACCAGCGATGCAAAGTACTGCAAAGGCGTGGGCACATCAAACGACAGCTGCATGGTGCGTTCCGATCATTTACCCCGTCAACGGCGTCTGAGCAATGCCCGCCACTGCAGGCCAGCCGCCAGGGCTGCTACAAAGTATATAGCTATTGCGATAGCCACCACCATCAGCAGCAAGCCAACGCGCTGTAGCTTGGCGCCCGCCATCTGAGTCCATGGCCAGGCGGTGTTGGCCCACATCAGGAAGACCGACATCAGCGTGGCTGCCGCCAGAACCTGGAGGATGAACCGGCCCCAGCCCGCCAGGGGCCGGTAACTGCCCCGCCGCACCAGGCCCCACCACAGCCAGCCCGCATTGGCCAGGGCGCCGATGGCCACGGTCAGCGTCAGTGCCGCGTGCTGCAGCACCGGCACCAGGAAGATGTTGAGAATCTGGGTGAACACCAGCACCCCGGCCGCCACGATGGCCGGTGTCCTCATGTCCTGCCGCGCAAAGTAGCCCGGTGCCAGCACCTTGACAGCCACCAGGCCGACGAGACCCACACCCCAGCCCGTGAGCGCCGCCGCCGTCTGCTGCACATCACGCTCGGTGAAGGCGCCATACTGAAAGATGACGGCCGACAGCGGCTGCGCGAACAGGATGAGTGCTGCTGTGGCCGGCACGGCAAGCAACACCACCACGCGCAGCCCCCAGTCCAGCAAGGCCGAATACTCCTCGGCCCGCCCCCCCGCCCGGGCTGCAGACAGACTGGGCATGAGCACCACGCCCAGGGCCACGCCGATCAGAGCGGTCGGGAATTCCATCAGGCGATCGGCGTTCGACAGCCAGGTGACGCTGCCGCTGGCCATGCGGGAGGCAAGCTGCGTGTTGATGAACAGCGAGATCTGCGCCACCCCCACGCCGAACAGCGCCGGCACCATGAGGCGCACCACGCGCCCGGTGGCCTCCGAGCGGAAGGCCTCGCGCACGCGCGACCACCTCAGACCAACACGAGGCAGCAGTCCCAGGCGGCGCAACGCCGGAACCTGGATCACCAACTGCAGCAGCCCGCCCGCCATCACACCGACAATTTGCGCATAGATGGGCTCCAGGCCCCGAGAGGCAAACCAGGGCGTGCCCCAAAGCAGTGCGGCAATCATGCACAGGTTCAGCACAATGGGGGTGGCAGCGGGCAGGGCATAGTGCCGCCAGGTGTTGAGGATGCCGCTGGCCAGCGACACCAGTGAGATGAACAGGATGTACGGGAACATCCAGCGCGTCATCACCACCGCTGCCGTCCAGGCCTGGGGGTCTTTCTGCAGACCAGCCGCCATGGCCCATACCAGATAGGGCCCCGCCAGGACCCCCACCAGGCTGGTCAGGACCAGCACCCAGGCCAGGACCGTCGCAATGGCATCCACCATGGGGCGCGCCGCTTCAGCGCCTCCGGATTCGCGCGCTTCGGACAGGATCGGCACAAAAGCCTGGCTGAAGGCACCCTCACCGAAGAGCCGTCGCAGCAGATTGGGGATGCGAAAAGCCACATGGAAGGCGTCGGTGAGCGCATTGGCGCCGAAGGTGGCGGCAAACAACTGATCCCGCGCCAGCCCCGCCACACGGGAGGCCAAGGTCAGGCCTGAAACGACAGAGGCAGACTTGAGCAAACTCACACAATCAGTGTAGCTGTGCGCCCAGGGGAACCGCCGCACCAGTCATGCCTACCGTGGTAGAATGCTGGGTTTTGCTGGCATCATCCCCAAACCCTAGGAACCCCCAACATGGCATCCAAACCCAAGAAAAAGAACCCGCGCCTGGCGTCGGGCCGCAAACGCGTCCGCCAGGACACCAAGATCAACGCCGCCAACTCGTCGCTGCGCTCCCAATACCGCACCGCCGTGAAGAACGTCGAAAAAGCCGTCGCCTCCGGTGACAAAACCAAGGCCACCGAGGCGTTTGGCAAGATGCAGGCCGTCGTGGACACAGTGTCCAACAAGGGCATCTTCCACAAGAACAAGGCCGCCCGTGACAAGAGCCGCCTGGCCGGTCACGTCAAGGCGCTGGCCACGAAAGCAGCCTGAACAGCTTTCAGCCCAGCACGTGGCCTGATGCTCTGACACCAGGTCACGCCGTTTGAATCGGGTGCGCTGCCAGCAAACCCAAAAAGCCGTCGCAAGACGGCTTTTTTCATGGGCATTTCATTCCTCCCGCACCTGCAGTTCATTGTCGCGGGCGAAATTCACCACAAAATCCCAGGCCAGCACGTTGAAGCTCCTGAGCGCGCGGTCTACCACGACGCACTTCAAATCGCCTTCCGACTGCGGCACACACCAGGGCGAATAGCCGATCTGTCGCCCCGGTCCGGCATCCGGGTGAAAAGGTGCCATCACCCCGGCCAGCCGCTCGGCCCAGTCGCTAGGCCGGAACGTCTTGCCTGATTTGGTCACGCCCAGGATGCGCAGTCGGGTGCTAGAAGGGGTGTCCATCGGGTGCAGATTCTACGGACGGTGCTGAGCGCAGACTGACGCATCACAGCCATGCAAAACTTGCAGCGCTGCGCCTGCAGGCCACTTCTACAATGAATTTCAATCTTTGACAGGAGCCCCTCCATGAGCGCCACCCACACCGACACTGCGCCCAGCCCTGCTGCGTCCGAACCCCATGTCATGACCACCTACGGCCGTGTGCCCCTGGCGGTGTCGCATGGTCAGGGTTGCCGCGTGTTTGACGTGACCGGCAAAGCGTATCTGGACGGGCTCGGTGGCATTGCCGTCAATACCCTGGGGCACAACCACCCCAAGTTGGTGCCAGCCTTGCAGGACCAGATTGCCAAGATCATCCACAGTTCGAACTACTACTATGTGCCGGGCCAGGAGCAGCTGGCCGCCAAGCTGTGCGAGCTGTCGGGGATGAGCAAGGTGTTTTTCTGCTGCACTGGACTGGAAGCCAATGAAGCCGCCATCAAGATGGCGCGCAAATACGGCCATGACAAAAAAGGCATCACCCAGCCCCAGATCGTGGTGTATGACAAGGCCTTCCACGGCCGCTCCATCGCCACCCTGAGCGCCACCGGCAACACCAAGATCCAGCAGGGCTTCGGCCCCCTGGTCGAAGGCTTCATCCGGGTGCCCCTGAACGACATCGAAGCGCTCAAGCGGGCCACCGAAGGCAACCCGAACGTCGTGGCCGTCTTCATGGAAGCTATCCAGGGCGAAGGCGGCATCAACCCCATGCAACTGGACTACCTGCGCGACGTGCGCAAGCTGTGCGACGAACGCGACTGGCTGTTCATGATCGACGAGGTGCAGTGCGGGATGGGCCGCACCGGCAAATGGTTTGCCCACCAGTGGGCGGGTATCCAGCCCGACGTGATGCCCCTGGCCAAGGG
>JBDKJB010000114.1:0-5971 GCA_039796835.1 Pseudomonadota bacterium
CCAACGGTAGATGTCGATGTGATTGAGGCGGTTGGCTGCCGTCACAAACCATTTCATGTCGGGCGAAAACCGCAGGTGGTAGGGGTCGGCCACGTCGCGGATGGTGCGCTGGATCTGAGCGGTGCGCGGGTCAACAAAAGTGAGCGAATTGCCCAGCGCATTGGCCACGATGACGGACTTTTCGTCGGGCGTCAGGTACAAATGGTGCGGCTCCTTGCCGGTGGGCAGGCGCGCCGTCTCGCGCCAGGTGACCGGGTCGATCACGCTGATGGTGGCGTCGAGTGAATTGAGCACCAACAAGGGTGGTTCGGCCGCCCAGGCTATAGAAATCGAAGCAATCGAGGCAAAAAGGCTGCGGGCCAGCCGCTGGAAGATCAGGGTCACAAGGGTTCCGTGCAAGTCAGCATGGATTTTAGGCCGATCCCTGCCCTGAGCCCTGGCAGCATGGACAATGGCTGCATGTCTCGCATCGCACAAGCCCAGGACTGGGCACGCCGTCTGAAACGGGACGCCGTGGCTGTGTACTTTGCGGCACGCGATCCGCGGACGCCCCGGCTTGCCCGGTGGCTGGCATTTGCCGTCGCGGCCTATGCCCTGAGTCCGATCGACCTGATCCCCGACTTCATCCCCGTCTTGGGCTATGTGGACGATCTGCTGATCGTCCCGCTGGGCCTGCTGTTCGTCATCCGGCGCATTCCGCCGGAAGTTCTCGAGGATTCGCGCAGCAAGGCGCAGGCCGCTCTGTCGCGCCCGACCAGCCGCGCCGGCGCAGCCTTCATCGTCGGCATCTGGTTGGTCAGCCTCCTGGGCCTGGTGCACTGGTGGCGCAGCTGAGGCCCCCCATGTCCGCCGAGACAGGTTTCGTCCAGGTGTCGGGCGTGCGCCTCGAATTGCAGCGCATCGCGCCCACCAGCGCCCTGCCCCTGGCGCCGATTGTCTTTCTGCATGAGGGCCTGGGCTCGGTGTCGATGTGGCGTGACTGGCCTGCCGAGGTCTGCGCAGCCACCGGGCGGGCGGGTGTGGTGGTGTCGCGCCGCGGGTATGGCCAGTCCGAAGCCATCACTGATGTGCGTGGCTCGGGCCGTTTGGCCGCAGATTACATGCATCGGGAAGCCTGGAACGTGCTGCCTGCCCTGTTCTCTGTCCTAGGGGTCACCCGGCCTGTGTTGCTGGGGCATTCGGACGGAGGCAGCATTGCGCTGCTGCACGCCAGCCAGCACGAGGTGGCAGCCTGCATCGTGATGGCGCCCCACATTGTGGTCGAGGAGATTTCGGTCAGCGCCATCACCCAAGCCAGGGCAGACTACGAACACGGTGAACTGCGTCAGCGCCTGGCCCACCACCACGCCGATGTGGACAGCGCATTCTGGCAATGGAACGACGTGTGGCTCTCCGAGGCTTTCCGCAGCTTTGACATTCAGGCCGATTGCCGCCACATCAAGGCGCCTGTGCTCTGCATCCAGGGCGAGGACGACCCCTACGGCACGATGCGGCAGATCGACGGCATCCACAGCTCCGGACCCCGGACCCTGCTCAAACTGGCGCATTGCGGACATGCGCCGCACCGCGACCAGGCCGCTGCCACCACGCAAGCCATCGCTGCCTTTTTGCAGGAGACGTGAGGCCTCAGATGGCGCCCCCGGGCGGCCAGCCCAGCTGGGCCAGATCGTCCGCAGCCAGCCATTGCCACTGGCCCGGAGCGAGGTCGGGCGGCAGCACCAGCCCGCCCACGCGTGAGCGGTGCAGGCCCTCCACCCGGTTGCCCACGGCCGCCAGCATGCGCTTGACCTGGTGGTACTTGCCCTCCGTCAGGGTCAACAGCAAGCTCTGCGCCGCCGTGGCCACACACGCTGCAGCGCGCACAGGACGGGGGTCATCGTCCAGCACCACACCCTCCAACAGGCGCTGCACCTGCTGCGGCGTCACCGCATGTTTGCAGGCCACCTCGTACACCTTGGGCAAATGGTGCCTGGGTGAGGCCATTCGGTGGATGAAGCTACCGTCGTCGCTCAGCAGCAGCAGCCCGGTGGTGTCCTGGTCCAGTCGCCCGACGGCCTGCACCCCTTGCACCTTGCCCGCCGTGGGGCGCTGTCGCAGCGGTGGTGGCAACAGGGTGTAAATGCTCGGCCAGGCAGAGGGCTTGTGCGAGCACTCAAACCCCGCCGGTTTGTGCAGCAGCACGTAGGCGTGTTTGCAGTAGCGCCATTCGACACCCTGAACGCAGAAACGCAGCCCGCCCTGCGCCAGGTCTGATGCCGTGAATTCAGCGGCAGCCTGCAGGCAGGCTTCTGCGTTCACGGTCACAAACCCCTTTTGAATCAACCCCGCACAGACGCGCCGCGTGCCAAAGCCCTGGGAAAAGAGGATGTCCTGCAACTGCATCACCGCCATGATGGCGCGGATGATACGGGCGCTGCAACAGCGGGCCCTATGATTCGGGCATGAGTCAATCGATCTGGGTCCTGGGCGAAGCGCTGATGGACTGCGTGGAACAGCCCGACGGCAGCCTGCGCCCGCTGCCCGGGGGCAGCAATTTCAACCTGGCGCGTGCCGCGGCCCTGCGCGGCGCGCGGGTGAGCTATCTGAATCCCCTGTCGTCCGATGCCCACGGGCAGGCGCTTGGCGCCATCCTGCGGGCTGATGGTGTGCAGGTGGCTGCTGCGCCCTCCTCCCGCCCCACTTCACTGGCGATCGTGAAGCTCAGCGCCGGAGGCAGCCCGAGCTACCGCTTCGAGCGCGAAGGCGTGGCCGACCGTGACTACAGCGCCGAAAGCATCATCGGGAAGCTGCAGGCCGCTGCGCCGGGCTGGCTGGCCACCGGGTGCCTGGCCCTGGTGCCACCCGAGCACGACAAGGTGCTGGCCATCCTGCAGGCGGCACGGCAGCTGGGCTGGCGCGTGGCGGTTGATGCCAACCTGCGGCCCAAGGTGGCAGGAGATGCGCCCGGCGCACACGAAGCCTATGCGCAGGCCGTGCGCGCCGCCCTGCAATTGGCCGACGCTGTGAAGGCCAGCGATGAAGATCTGCAGTTTTTGGGCTGGATGCCCGCCAGGACCCGCGCTTCCGAGCTGTCCGCCGCCGCGATCGGTGCACATCTGAAGCAGACCGGGCTCCTGCCGCAGGCCAGCCGCCTCGCCTTGACCTTCGGCGCGGAAGGTGCCTGGTTGCAGGTCGATGGCCATTCCGCCTGGGGGGAGGTGCCGCGCGTGCAGGTGGCCGACACGGTGGGTGCGGGCGACACGTTCTGGGGCAATTGTCTGGCCGACTGGGCCCTGTCGGGTGCGGCAGACAGCGACAGCTCGCGCGTGGCCGACACCTTGCGCCTGGCCATGCGCGCAGCCGCCATCAACTGCACTCGTGCGGGCTGCCAACCGCCCACAGCTGCTGAACTGGTCAACTGAAGCAGTCAGTGCCCGCCACGGGCGGCCAGCCGCACCATCAGGCTCTGCGTGCTGCGCCCCACAAGGCCCATTTCGTCGTACAGCGCAGATTCGGCCAGGCCGCCACCGTCGCCGCCCAGATGGGTGCGCGCATCCAGACACACCCATTCGCCCACCGGTTGGCGCAGCAGGTGGATGTTGAGGTCGAAGTTCATGAACTGGTCACCCGCCCGGTAGTCCAGCACGGCGCTGATGCCGTTGCCCGAATCGGCCGCGACAGCCACACGCTGCATCGGGCTCGGCACCTGCCCCTGCACCACCGGGTGCTGCAAGCGGAACCACACGGTGCACGGTCCCTGGAAATTCTTGCCCACGGCTTCACGGATTTCGACCAGGGTCGAGTAACCTGGCTGCCCGTCATGAAACGGAAACTGCGCTGGCGTGGAACGGTCCGGTGAAGGCAGCGCGCGTGGCAGCGGATGACCCTGCAGGCCAGTAGGCAGGATTTGCGGCGCATCGGAACGCATCAGGGCCGTGAAGCTGCCAATGAGTTTGCCCCCGGCGTGCAGATCGGCGCTGTAGTGGCCGGCGGTCTTACCGACATAGCCCTCCATCACCTGCACGCTCAGCTCGGTGATGGGAATCGGCCGCAAAAGGTTCGCGGTCAAGCGCGTCAACAGGGTGTAGCCGCGCCGCCGCCCGGCCTCTTCGATGCAGCCAGCCACCAGCGCTATAGGCGGCCCGGCATGTTGGTGCTGGGCACTCCAGGGGCCACGGGTCAGGGCAGTGGAAGCAAAGCACTGCCCGCCGAGTGCCACATAGGCGCTTGACTCGCTCAGGGTCATCGTTGGGGCATGTCCTGCAGCCCGTACACCAGGCTCACCAGTGCATCGGGCGGTGTGGGCGGCACGGTGGCATGCCAGTCGTGCCAGGCCTGGCGCATGGCGGTGAAGCGTTCGGGTTCCCACTTGGCACGGTTGGCACGTTCGCGGGCGTCTTCAGCCAGGTTGAACAGGTATTCGTTCTCCTCGATCTTCAGGTACTTCCAGTCACCGATCCGGCAGGCCTGCTGGTCGCGGTGCTTCATGCGCCAGTACAGCGGCCGCGCAAAGCTGTGGTCCGCATCGCGCAGAGCCGGCAGCAGCGACACGCCGTCAAGCGGGTATTCGGCCTGGGGCTGCCCGCCCCCCAAAGCGATCATGGTGGCGGACCAGTCCATCGTCATGCAAGGCTGCTGGCTCACGGTGCCCGGCGGAATGAGGGCTGGCCAATGGGCAATGTAGGGCACGCGGATGCCTCCCTCAGTCAGGTCCATCTTGCCGCCCACCAGCGGCCAGCTGTCGCTGAAACGCTCGCCGCCGTTGTCGCTGGTGAACACGATGAGCGTGTTGTCCAGCTGACCGGTGTCCCGCAGGGCCTGCACCAGAGCGCCGATGCCTTCGTCCATGTGGTGGATCATGCGGCGGTAGGTCTCCACATTGCCACCATTGAGGTGGAACATGTTCTCCTTGCGCTCGACCGGCAGATTGCGGTCTTCGCGCGTTTCCCAGGGCCAGTGCGGTGCGGTGTAGTGCAGGCTCATGAAGAAGGGCTTGCCGTGGTCCCGGCGCACGTAATCCACCGCCCGGCGCGACAGCAGATCGGTCAGGTATTCATCACTGTGCAGATCCGCTTCGCCTTCAACGAGGTCATGCGACCCGTTGGAGGTGGCATGCGTGAAGTAGTCCACCCCGCCCGACATGGGGCCGATGAATTCGTCGTAGCCGCTCTTGAGCGGGCCGAAGTGCGGCAAAAAACCCAGATGCCATTTGCCGATGAGGGCGGTGCCATAGCCCGCTTCACGCAACAACGACGGCAGGGTGGGCACCGCAGGCGGCAGGCCCAGCACGTCACTGCCACGCGAGCGGGAGCTGATCGGCTCGTCGGCTCCCGCGCGCAGCCGGTACTGGTAGCGCGCAGTCATCAGGGCAAAGCGCGTGGGCGAGCACACGGGCGAGTTGCTGTAACCGTTGACAAAACGCATGCCGTGCGCGGCCAGCGCGTCCAGGTGCGGCGACACCGCACCAAAGCTGGCCGGGCGGCCGCCATAGCAGCCCAGGTCGGCGTAACCCAGGTCATCAGCGACGATGAAGATGAAATTCGGGCGGATCATGGTTGGCGCTCACTCCACCTTCATGCCGGTGGCCTGAACCACCTTCGCATAACGGGCAGACAAATCGTTCAGGCGCTTGGTGGCCGCAGTGCCGGTGAGACCTTCGGCGCGCATATCCATGTCGGCCAGGCGCTGCTGCAGGACGGGCTGAGCCAGCACCTCCAGCACTGCCTTCTGCATCGCGGCCAGCAAGGGCTCGGGGGTATCGCCCGGCACCATGCACAGGGTGAGCACTTCGTTTTCCAGACCCGGGTAACCAATCTCGGCAACGGTGGGCACCTCCGGCGCCAGTTTGCTGCGCTGGCGGCTGGTGATGGCAATCGGAATCACCTTGCCCGCCTTCACCTGCGGCAGCAAACCCGCCGTGGTGAGGATGCCTCCGTCCACCTCACCCGACACCAGGGCCAGAACCGCGGGTGAATTGCCCCGGTAGGGCACA
>JBDKJB010000115.1:0-5966 GCA_039796835.1 Pseudomonadota bacterium
GGGCATGCCGATACCAGCCTTGTCAGCAAATTTGCGCACGGTGTCCACAATCCAGCGCTCGTCGGCGGAGCCGGTCCCGTCGATCACGCGCACACCGGACGACCACTTGGCCACAGGCTTGCTGATGAGCAGCGAGATGATGGCGCCACCAAAACCCATCAGCAGGGCATAACCCATCAGCGCCGTCAGATTCAGGCCGCTGCCCGTCAGGTAGCGGTTGACCCCCAGAACGCTGCCGACGATGCCCAACACCGCCACCACGGCGATGTTGGTGAGCACAAACAGAAAAATCCGCTTCATGGTTTCCTTGGAGCAACCCCACCCTTGGGGCCGATGGGCCGAATGTTAGGGGCGCTGGGGCGGATTTCAAGCCAAAGCCCGCCTCAGGGCACGGGAATTCAAAAGTTTTGTAAAGCGGGCCATTGCTGACAACGCGCGCCCCACCTGCGCCGTTAGACTGAAAAACAGAGGCTGTCCATGCACGTTCCAAAACCACTCCTGCTCCGGCTGACCTGTGTGCTGAGCCTGGCACAGGCTGCCTGGCTGCCGGTTCACGCCGGCCCCCTGCCCGACACCAGTGCACAAGCGGCATGGCGTGCGCAGTCCCGCCTGGGCTATGGGCCCGGACCATCGGCGCCGACCACCCTGCCCAGCGCCCGGGCCTGGGCCTCGCGCCATCTGGACGCCGCCGTGCAGGCCAGTCAACAGCCCCCCCGGGTACCGGCCGAACTGAGCACCCTGCAACTGGACATGCCGGCGCTGGCCCGAGAGGTCTTCCAGGAACGCGAAGCGCAGCGCAGCAACCGCGCCGCACGCGCCACCGCACCGGTGGTGAATGTCATGGCTGGCATGGCCGCCAACCCAACGCCCACCGGCAACCTTGACCGTTTCTCGCGCGACGCCACCCGCGACGCCCTGGCCTGGCGCCTGCAGGCCTGCAGTGACCCGCAGTTCGAGCACCCCTTGCTGGCCAAGATGACCGAGTTCTGGTTCAACCACCTCAACGTCTTTGTCGGCAAGGGCTCGGTGCGACCCTTTGTCGGTCATTACGTCCACACCCTGCGCCGGCATGCCTTCGGCAAATTTGAAGATCTGCTGCTGGCCAGCGCCACCCACCCGGCCATGCTTCAGTATCTGGACCAGGCGCAGAGCACGGTGCGCGGTCTCAATGAAAACTACGCCCGCGAGCTCATGGAGCTGCACACCCTGGGCGTGAACGGCGGCTACACCCAGGCCGACGTGCGCGAACTGGCACGCATCCTCACGGGCTGGTCGATCGCCTTGAACGAGGGTGAGGGCTTCCGCTTCCGCATCGCCGCCCACGAAGGCTCGGTGCGCCGGGTCATGGGGCAGGAGTTCAGCCAATACGGGCAGGCCCAGGGGGTCGCCGCCATCCGCTTCCTGGCCCGCCACCCCGCCACGGCACAGCGCATCGCCACCCGGCTGACCAGCTTCTTCGTCTCAGACCAGCCCCCGCCCGCGCTGGTGGAGCGCCTGGCCCAGACCTTCAGCGCCACCCAGGGTGACATCCGCGCCGTGATGCAAACCCTGATCGACTCGCCCGAGTT
Source organism: Pseudomonadota bacterium (assembly GCA_039796835.1). Classification (GTDB taxonomy): domain Bacteria; phylum Pseudomonadota; class Gammaproteobacteria; order Burkholderiales; family Burkholderiaceae_C; genus JBDKJB01. The sequence continues at coordinate 1,569 of JBDKJB010000115.1, forward strand.
CTGGGACGCAGATCACGTGCTCTTCAAGACACCCCTGGACTTCACCTGCTCGGCCCTGGCCGCCACGGGCGGGGTGCGCAGCCCCGAAGACGCCCGCACGGCGCTGGGCTTCCTGTCAGGCACCGGACAGGCCATGCATGGCTGGCAGACGCCTGATGGTTACAAGACCGATGCCGCCACCTGGCTGGCCCCCGAGGCGCTCACGCGCCGCGCCGATTTCGCGTCCAGCCTGGCGCGGCAGAGTGCCGAGCCAGCCTTCTTGTCGGCTTATGCCACCGCCACCTCGCGCGAGCGCATCGGCCGCGAGCCTGACCCCCGCCTGCGCACCGTGCTCTGGCTGGCCGGGCCCGATTTCATGTTGAAGTGAGGGCACAGCACCATGACCGATTCTTCACGCCGGCACCTGCTGGCTGCCCTGGGGGGGATGGCCTGCGGAGCCTGGGCGCCCGGCGTCTGGGCGCAAGCAGCCCCTGCTGCTGCAGAAGCCACCGGTGGCCGGCTCGTGGTGCTCTTCCTGCGCGGCGCCTATGACGGCGCATCTGCCCTGGTGCCCTGGGCCGACCGGGCCTATCACGCCGCACGGCCCAACATTGCCATCCCTGCGCCCGATGGCAGCGCCAGCACGGCCATCCGGCTCGACGATCGCTTTGCCCTGCACCCTGCCTTGGCTCCCCTGGCACCGCTGTGGCGGCAGGGCGCGCTGGCTGCCGTGCCACAGGCTGGCCTCCCGGCTCCCAATCGGTCGCATTTCGACGCCCAGTATCTGATGGAACTGGGCCAGACCACCAAGTCCGGCACACCGCACGGCTGGCTCAACCGCCTGGCCGCCCGCCAAGCAGGCCCAGAGGCCGCGCTGGCCGTGGGTGAGGCCAACCCCGCCATCCTGGCCGGGCCGGCCGGCGTGCGGCAGATCCCGCGCGGGCAGGCCGCCGAACGCACCGGCATGCTGGCCAACGACCGGGCACGTGCGGCCCTGCAGGACTTGTACGCAGCCAACCCGCGCCTGGCCGACGCTTTCCGCCAGGGTGCCAACAGCCGCATGGACAGCGCCGCCACGCTCAGCCGCGAAATGCAGGCCGCCCAGGGCGGCATGGACGGCCCCGCCGACGCCCGCGGCCTGGTGCTGGACGCCCAGCACCTCGGGGCGCTCATGCGCACCGACCCGCGCCTGCGCATCGGCTTTCTGTCGGCCGGTGGCTGGGACACCCACGCCAACCAGGGTGCCGTGGACGGCCAGCTGGCCAACAACCTGGCCAGCCTGGCCCAGGGCGTGGTCGAACTGCGCCGGCAGTTCAGCCAGCCGGGCGATGTGATCGTGGTGATGAGCGAATTTGGCCGCACCGCCGCTGAGAACGGCACCCGTGGCACCGACCATGGCTTTGGCAATGTGCTGTGGCTGCTGGGTGATCGCGTGCAGGGCGGCCGCACGCACGGCCTGTGGACAGGTTTTGCGCCTGGAGACCTGAACGAAAGCCGCGACATGCCGGCCCACCACGACTACCGCGCCGTGATCGCGCAGGCGCTACGGGCCAGCTTTGGCCTCGACGGTTCAGCCCTGCAGGACGTGCTGCCCGGCGCCAGCTGGGACACCCGGCTGGACGGGCTGTTGCGGCGGGGTTGAGGTCGGCAACGCCAGGTGCCCCTCAGTTGCTGCGCCCCACGCCCGTGTTCTCGTACTGGATCCAGCAGCCGAACTGGCCGTTGTTGCGGGTGTAAACACCTGTCAGGCGGGCGCCAAGCTGTCGCTCCAGGTGTTCACGCGACGGACACACCGCCATGATGGAGGGTTGGAATGTCCCACTGCCCGGGATCCCGCCATTGCTTTTGGCCGTGCGGCTGGCCTCAATGCCTCTGTTCATGTCGGCATACGTGGTCCATTGGCCGTTCACTTCGATCTTCACATAGACCTCAATGCCATGTGGGCAAGGGTTGTGGATCTGGAAGTAGGCTCGGCCAAATTCGCGGGGCAGCAGCGAATACACCGCGCAGCCTGGCACGGCAGACACCGCCACCATACCCACGGGACGCTGCATGCCAACCCCAGACTGCCCCCCTCCACCCGGAACACCCACCGATGCGCCGGATCCGCTACCTGGCGCAGACGGAGTCACCCCGGCTGACTGAAACACCGCCGTGCCCGAACCGGCTTCAACGGCCGCCATTTGCTGCGCGGCCTGGTAGCTGCCCAGGATGGATGACACCTGCCCCAGGAAGTTGCGGAACATCGCGGTGCGCTCTTCGTTCGCCTGCGCCGCGGCAGCGGCTTGTTCTGCGGCTTGCTGTGCGGCGCGCTCGCGTTCCTGCGAAGCGGCAATGCCTGCTTCTTTCTCGGCGTCGGCAAGCAATTTGACGGTATCTCGATCGGCGCCGCAAGGGCCCCGCACCAGCTCACGCAGATTCTGGACCTTCTTGGCCGGGTCGAAGTCAAGGTTCGACATCACCTTTCGGAAGCAGTCGGAAGAGAGCTGAATCCACGCCGTCAAGCGCTGCTGGTCAGGCGCCTCAGCAACCTGCCCTGGCGCAGCCATCGGGCCTGCGGCGAGCACCTTGTCAGGTTCGTTGAAGAACGCCTTTTGAGATCGTCCGTCGGGATAGAAAGTTTCGAGCAAATGCTGCGGCTTGTTCTCTTCAAAGTGCCCCACCATCACCACGCCGTCAGGCAGTTGCCGTGCGCCTTCACCATTCAACCCCCCGTCCGCCATCTTGCCCACCTCAACCAGGCCTGCGGTGTGGATTCGCTGGCCATCGCCCGACAGCCTACCGGCCTGGTAGTTGCCACGGGTCATGACACGGTTGTCGGCGATCATGGCACCCACACCTTCCGCAAAACCGTTGCTGATGGGGCCTTCGTAATAGACCGATGTTCCGGACCGCGTCCGGAGCATTACGCCGGAGCTCCCCGGGCCAGCCATGGCGCCGTCCACCAGGCGGCGTACCGCATCCACCTTCTGGACGAGACCTGGGATCGGACGCAGCACGGGCATGGCGGCCGTGATCACCGCGTTGTTGGTGATGCGGCCCTGCGCGGCCTGGAGTGGCGCCAGACGGTCCAGCCAGGCCTTGGCGGCCGGACAAGAAGCACTGTTGGCCAGCACCAGCGCGCAACCGGGGTGTGCCCGACAGGCCTGGGCTGTCGCCAGCGTGGCCGGGGCACTGGCCGCCCAACACGCGGCAGGGTCCACGCCCGTCTGGGCCGACGCACCCTGGACACCGAGCATGAGGAGCCCGGCCCGCAGCCATACCGGCCAACGGGCCGACGGCAGGATCCTGGACTGGAACAGGGTCTGGTGCAGGTTCACGCGATCTCCCGGGAGTTTGGAAGGCCAGTTTAGTAGTGCAAGTTGCAGTGTCAACACCCGGCCGAACCGTCAGGGCCGACGGAATACTCCTGCGTCGTCATAGAACGCCGGGTCTTCATTGACCGGCCACCAGCCCGGCACGCCCAGCACCGGCAGCGGGGCAAACGGCTTCGTGGCCAGTGACTCGGGTGTCATGTTTTGTACCAAAAAAGCATCAATATCTGCTATCCATTCCATATCTGACTTTGGCTCGACTTGTCCGAAGTTTTCGATGTTCACCCTGTAAAAATGGGCGACCATCGATTTTCGGGGGGATTGCAGCTTTTCCAGCAGTGCATGGCCAAACACCACCAGCCGCGCCTGCTGCCACAGCCCGCGCTTGGTCACAAACAGGCGCTGCCAGTCCTTGGCCACCAGGGCCTGCCACAGCGCGTCGGGGCATTGCAGCAGGGCGCCGTTTTCATCAAACACGGTGAGCGCATCGCGCACCGGGCCGCGCGGGCTCATGCCGCCCTGCCGGGCGATCTCCTGCACATGCAGGCGATTGAAATGCGCCTTGGTCTGCGGGAACTTCAGCCACACCAGACCGTTGAACAGATCATGCAGGTTGTCGCGCACCGGCACCTGGCCCGTGCGGTGGATGAAGGCCTCATAAGCCTCGCCAGGCACCGGGCTGTGCTCCAGGGCAGACTGGGGCACAAAAGCAGGCCATTTCCTAAAAGAATTCAGGACAATTTCCGTTGAAGAACAATATTTATCAGCTATTAAATCAGGATTGATTTTGTCTGATATTTGTTCAGTTTCAGCCGCCCAAGGGGTCAGCCAGGGGGGGGAAGCCCCTCCGTTTGCCATCAGTTGAAGGTCAAGAAGCCGCTACCCGCCACCCCAGGGCCTCACCTGCCGCCAGGGGTTTGAGCTCGGCGTCACCAAACGGATAGGACGCAGGTGGCGTCCAGCTTTCACGGCGCAGGGTGATGCGCGTCGCGTTGCGCGGCAGGCCGTAGAAGTCGGGGCCGTTGTGGCTGGCAAAGGCTTCGAGCTGGTCGAGCCTGCCGACACGGTCGAAGGCCTCGGCATACAGCTCGATGGCGGCGTGGGC
>JBDKJB010000116.1:0-5929 GCA_039796835.1 Pseudomonadota bacterium
TCACCGCTGCCGGCTGGCAAGTGTGCGACGCCGCCAACGTCAACATCCATGCCACCGCAGGTGTTGCCATCCGCGAATTTCCCCTCAGCCCCGGCCACGGCTTTGCCGATTATCTGCTCTATGTGAACGGCAAGGCCTGCGGCGTGATTGAGGCCAAGAAGGAAGGCGCCACCCTCCGGGGGGTGGAGCTGCAAAGCGGCCGCTACGCCCATGGTCTGCCATCTGCCTTGCCCGCCTGGGCTCGACCGCTGCCCTTTGTGTGGGAATCCACTGGGGTAGAAACCCATTTCACCAACGGGCTGGACCCGGAACCCCGCGCACGCCCGGTGTTTGCGTTTTTCAGGCCCGAGCTGTTGCAGACCTGGCTGAAAGCGGCCGTGCCCTCTGGCCTGCCCACAGAAGAGCCCGGCGTCGAATCCCCGCAGGGTGCCTATCTGCCCACCACCTTCCTGGCCCGCCTGCAACACATGCCCCCGCTGGTCACAGAGTGGAGCAGCGGCGGCGCGCATTTCCAGCTCTGGCCCGCCCAAATTGGTGCCATCACCAACCTGGAAAAATCCCTCGCCGCCAACAAACCCAAGGCCCTGATCCAGATGGCCACCGGCAGCGGCAAGACCTTTACCAGCATCGGCTTTATCTACCGCCTCATCAAGTTTGGCGGCGCGCGCCGCGTGCTGTTTTTGGTGGACCGGGGCAACCTGGCCCGCCAGACCAAGAAAGAGTTTGATGCCTACGCTTCGCCCTACAACAACTACAAGTTTGGTGAGGAATACATCGTCCAGCACCTGCAGGGCAGCCAGATCGACACCAGCGCCCGCGTGGTCATCTGCACCATCCAGCGCATGTTCAGCCTGCTCAAAGGGCGCGAGCTGGCCGAGGAGGCGGACGAAGAAAGCACCGAGCGCGTAGAAGCCCTGTTCAAAGACCCCGAGCCCATTGGCTACAACCCGGCCATCCCCATCGAGAGCTTTGACATTGTGGTCACCGACGAGGCCCACCGCAGCATCTACAACCTGTGGCGCCAGGTGCTGGAGTACTTTGACGCGTATCTGATCGGCCTGACCGCCACGCCCAACAAGCAGACCTTTGGCTTCTTCAACCAAAACCTGGTCATGGAATACGGCCACGCCCAGGCCGTGGCCGACGGCGTGAACGTGAACTACGACGTCTACCGCATCCAGACCGAGGTGAGCGAGCAGGGTGCCAGGGTAGAGAAGGGCTACTGGCTCGAAACGCAAGACAAAGCCACCCGCCGCAAAGCCGCCTGGCAGCTGGACGACGACTTTGAATACCAGCCCGACGAGCTGGACCGCGCCGTGCAAACGCCCGACCAGATCCGCACCGTGGTGCGCACCCTGCGGGACCGCTGGCAGGCAGACATGTTCCCCACCCGCACCGAGCTGCCCAAGACCCTCATCTTTGCCAAAGACGACAACCACGCCGAGAAGATCGTCGAGATATTGCGCGAGGAGTTTGGCCGCGGCAATGAGTTTGCGCAGAAGATCACCTACCGCAGCGCCCAGGGCGGCGGCACCAGCCCCGAGCAGCTCATCAAAGACTTCCGCACCAGCTACTACCCCCGCGTGGCCGTCACCGTGGACATGATCGCCACCGGCACCGACATCAAGCCCGTGGAAATCGTCGTCTTCATGCGCAGTGTAAAAAGCCGCAGCTTCTTCGAGCAGATGAAAGGCCGTGGCGTGCGCGTGTGCAAAGACGACGACCTGCGCGGCGTTAACCCCGGCGAACACATTCACAAAGACCACTTCGTCATCGTCGACTGCGTGGGCGTGTGCGAACGCGACAAAACCGACAGCCGCCCCATGGACGCCAAAAAGAGCGTGCCCCTGGACAAACTGCTGCAAGCGGTGGCCTTGGGCAATGTGGAAGACGAAGTGCTGAGCAGCATCGCCGCCCGCCTGGCCCGGCTGGACAAAGACGCCAGCGAGGCCGACCAGGCCAAAGTGGTGGAGCTGAGCGGTGGCAAAACCCTGCGCGAGCTGGCGCGCGGCATTGTGGACGCGCTGAATATCGACGCCACCCAAGACATGCCGCCCGCCGAGGCAGACCAACGCCTTAGAGACGCAACCAAGCCATTTAGTGCACCAGCCTTGCGTGAGCAGCTATTAAAAATGAAGCAAAAGGCGGACTTGGTCGTCGACACGGTGACGCAAGACACCCTGCTGCACGCCGGCTTTAGCGCCGGCAGCGACCGGGCCACGGCGCTGGTGCAAAGCTTTGAAGACTTCATTCAACAGCACAAAGACGAAATCACCGCCCTGCAAATCATGTACAGCCGTCCCACGCGTGCGCCGCTCAAGTTTGAAGACGTTAAAGCCTTGGCCGAAGCCCTGCACGCCCCGCCGCTGAACATCGACGAGGGTGCGCTGTGGCAGGCCTACGCCACGCTGCGCAAAGACAAGGTGAAGGGCGCCACCCAGCGCCGCCTGCTCACCGACCTGGTCAGCTTGGTGCGCTTTGCCATGCAGCAGACCAACGAACTGGTGCCCTACCCCGAGCGCGTGCAGGCCAACTTCAAAGCCTGGCTGGCCCAGCACCAGCAGGCAAGCGGCAGCGACTTCAACCCCGAACAACAACACTGGCTGGAAATGATCCGCGACCACATCGCCGCCAACCTTGGCATAGAGATAGACGACTTCGAATACGCCCCCTTCAACGCCCAAGGCGGCCTGGGCAAGGTGCATCAGCTCTTTGGCGTGGAGCTGCCCACGGTGATTGAGGAACTGAATCGGGAGTTAGCGGCGTGAGCGGCAAGCAGACTATTTTCATCAGCTCGGTGCAAAAAGAGCTGGCGCAAGAACGCCGGGCGGTCAAAGACTTTGTGCAGACCGACCCGCTGCTGTCCCGGTTCTTCGATGTCTTCCTGTTTGAAGACCTGCCCGCAGCGGATGCGCGAGCCGATACCGTGTACTTGAGCGAAGTGGACCACTGCGCCCTCTACCTCGGCCTGTTCGGCAACGACTACGGCTTTGAAGATGCCCAAGGCAAGTCGCCCACCGAGCATGAATTCGACCGTGCTACCGCCCTTGGCAAGCCACGCCTCATTTATGTGCGCGGCACGGACGACACTGCCCGCCACGCCAAGATGCGTGCGCTGGTGCGCAAAGCGGGCGACCAGCTCATTCGGCGCCGGTTTGCCAGTACCGCCGAACTGACTGCAGCGGTGAACGCCAGCTTGGTGGAGCACCTGGCGCGCACGGGCGCGCTGCGCACCAGCCCGTTTGATGCCACGGCCTGTGCGGGCGCAACCCTGGCAGACCTGTCGCCGGACAAGCTGGCACTCTTTCTGGCGCGCGCGCAAAGTCAGCGCGGCTTTGCGCTCGACCCGGCCACGCCCCTGCCCAATGCGTTGATGCACCTGAGCCTGCTCGATGCCGGGCAACCCACCCATGCAGCGGTGCTGCTCTTTGGCCAGGCTCCGCAGCGCTTTCTGCCCAGCTCAGAAGTCAAGTGCATGCACTTCCACGGCACGCAGGTCAGCAAGCCCATTCCCTCGTACCACGTCTACAAGGGCACGGTGTTCGAGCTGGTTGATCAGGCCTTGGACTTTGTGCTTTCCAAAATTGCCCGCACCGTGGGCACCCGCGCGGCGGGCGCACAGGCGCCGGTGGACTATGAGCTGCCGCGCGAAGCCGTGGCCGAAGCCATCGTCAACGCCGTGGCGCATCGCGACTACGCCTCCAACGCCTCGGTGCAGGTCATGCTGTTTGCCGACCGGTTGGAAATCTGGAACCCCGGCGAGCTGCCCCCACAGCTCACCGTGGACAACTTGCGGCGCCCGCATGCGTCCATCCCCCGCAGCCCGCACATAGCCGAGCCGCTGTTTCTGGCCCGCTACATTGAAAAGGCAGGCACCGGCACGCTGGACATGATCCACCTGTGCGCCCAAGCCGGTTTGCCAGCACCGGAATTCCGGCAAGACGGCGGGCAATTCATCCAGACCTTATGGCGGCCCAAAGCGGTCAGTGCACCGGATAGCACGGAGCCCCTAGGCACCAAGTCAGGGACCAAGTCGGGACCAAGTCGGGACCAAGTCCAAATCCTCGCCAAAGCCAGCACTGGCGCGGCTTTGACCGAATTGATGGCCATTGACGGGCGCACCAATCGGACCAAGTTCAGGGACCAAGTCATCCGACCACTTTTACTGCGAGGCTGGCTGGAAATGACCCTACCCGACAAGCCCACCAGCAGACTACAGAAATACCGCCTCACGCCCGAAGGTGCGGCGTGGGTGGTTGAATGGGCCACGAAGGGGCCAAACGGGCCATGAACGATATGAAACGACAAAAACAGACCAGCGCCCCAGGCGGCCTGGGCAGGGTGCACCCGCTCTTTGGCGCGGAACTGCCCAAGGTGATTGAGGAATTGAATCGGGAGTTGGTGGCGTGAGTGAGGTGGTATCCGTAGATCGCATTCGCGGAACACTCGGCGAACTGCTTCCACTGAAGTACGGTAAAAGTCTGCCTGCCGCCGTACGGGATGCCTCTGGCTCCGTACCTGTTTTTGGTTCAAGTGGCCTCGTTGGCAAACATTCGTCCGCGTTGACCACCGGTCCAACAATCGTCGTTGGTCGTAAAGGTAATGTTGGTGCAGTTCACTTTTCTGCAGTGCCGTGCTGGCCGATCGATACGGCCTACTTCGTTGAGCCACCAGCCGGACACTCAGCAACTTACTACCACTATTTGCTCACATCGCTCAACCTCGTTAGGCTAGACAAGTCAACCGCGATTCCTGGATTAAGCCGTGATGACTACAACGCTGTCGAAGTAGAAATTCATGCGCCAGCGCAGCAAATTGAAGTCGTCGCCGAACTTGAAAAACAATTCTCCCGCCTCGACGAAGCCGTCGCCAACCTCCAGCGCGTCAAAGCCAACCTCAAACGCTACAAAGCCTCCGTCCTCAAAGTCGCCGTCGAAGGTCGCCTCGTAGAAACCGAAGCCTCCATCGCCCACCGCGAAGGCCGCACCTACGAGACCGGCGAACAGCTTTTGCAGCGGATTCTTGTGGAGCGGCGGGCGAAGTGGTCTGGCCGCGGAAAGTACAGACTTCCAGCACCGCCATTGACAGATGGGCTGAATGCGTTGCCGGATGGCTGGACTTGGACAGCTGCAGATCAATTGACGCACCTCATCACGAGTGGTTCACGCGGATGGGGAGATTTCTACTCAGACACGGGTGTGCTGTTCATTCGTGCCCAAGACATCAAGACAGATGCACTGAACCTGCCTGATGCCGCGCGAGTGGACGTGCCGGTAGATGCTGAAGGCACGCGGAGCAGTGTGTCTGAGGGAGACATCCTCGTCACCATCACTGGCGCCAACGTGACCAAGTCCGCCTTGGTGCCCGCCTTGGGTGAACTGGCATTTGTGAGTCAGCACGTTGCGCTTATGAAGCTGTCTATGCATGAGACAGCATCGTTTGTTTTCAATTGGATTGTTTCGCCCGCGAACGGCCGCAAGACATTGGAGTCATGGGCGTACGGCGCTGGAAAGCCGGGATTGAGTCTTGAGCAAGTGCGGGCTCTGCCAATTGCCCTGCCGCCGCGCGCAGAACAAGCCCGAATCGTCGCCGAAGTCGACCGCCACCTGTCCATCATCCGCGAAGTCGAAGCCGAGGTCGACGCCAACCTCAAGCGTTCGCAGGCGCTGCGGCAGGCGACTCTGGCGAAGGCATTTGAAGCTCAACATTGAAAGGGCGCTATGACAGAGCAATGTCCCATCTGTAAGAGTGAGTTGGCAAAAAGTGACGATCGCGGTGAGCGGTTGTTTTTTGAATGTCACCGTTGCGGCCCTTTTTCAATGAGCCGTACTGCTTTTGACACATTGGGCTGGAGACTGACCCAGCGACCTGATGCCAGTGAAAAGCTGAGCTATGCGCTTTACCGAATGACTAAGCGTGAACAGTGGGT
>JBDKJB010000117.1:0-5905 GCA_039796835.1 Pseudomonadota bacterium
ACTCAAGCACCATGCCTGCGACCCTGTCCAAACTGGAACTCTTCTGGCAGCGCTGGCGTGCCAAGGCGTTGCTCACCCTGGGGCTGCGCGAGCAGGCCATGGAGGTGTTCCGGGGCATCCTGGCCGCCAAACCGCGCGACGTGCACGCGCTCGGCAGCCTGGCCTATGACGCGCTGCAAACCGGCCACCCGGCCCAGGCCCTGCCGCTGTTTGAGCAGGTTCTGGCCCAAGCCCCGGAGCTGTCCAACGCCCACTTCAATGTGGCCTTTGTCAGCGAACAGCTGGGCCTGCTTGACCGTGCCGAGGCAGAGTTCCGCGCCGCCATCGCCATCGAAGAAAAAATGGACCGGGCTTGGTATGGCCTGGGCCTGGTGCTGGTGCGGCAGGGTCGGCTGGATGAAGCCGTGGTGGCCCTCAAAAGGAACACCAAGCTCCAGCCGATGAGTCCTTACGCTTGGTACCAGCTGGCGCGAGTCCATGTGGACATGAAGCAGCCCGAGGAGGCCGCCAAGGTCATCCGCCACCTCAAGGGTTTCGAACCCAAGGTGGCAGCCCAATTGGAACGGGAGACCGGCCTCAAGGTCGGCCAGCCCGTTTGATGCGAAGAGTGTGGAAAGGTATGTGTGTGGAAGTCTTAACTGAGAGGAGAAGCTGATGCAGTTGACAGCAAAGCACCAGGAATACTGGAGCAAAAACCTGCGGATCACCAGCATATTGCTGGGGGTCTGGTTCTTCGTGACGTTCGTCCTGGGCTATTTCGCCAAGGAAATGACGTTTTCGTTCTTTGGCTGGCCGTTCTCGTTCTGGGTGGCTGGGCAAGGCGCGCTGATCGTGTACTGCCTGATCATCTGGTATTACGCCCGCTACATGAACAAGCTGGACATCGAGTACGACGTCCATGAAGGTGAAGGAGACTGAGCATGTTCGGAAACGAAAAACAATCACAGAAAGAGTTCAAGTCGAGCTTGAACAAGGTGTACACCTGGTACACCGGAGGCTTCATCGGCTTTGTGATCCTGATCGCGATCATGGAACAGATGGGCCTGCCCCGCAACTGGATCGGCTATCTCTTCCTGGCGGCCACCGTGCTGCTGTACGCCGGCATCGGCGTGATGAGCCGCACCAATGATGCCGCTGAATACTATGTGGCCGGTCGCCGCGTGCCTGCGCTGTACAACGGCATGGCCACTGGCGCGGACTGGATGTCGGCCGCCTCGTTCATCGGCATGGCGGGTACCCTGTACCTGACCGGCTTTGGCGGCCTGGCGTTCATTCTGGGTTGGACGGGTGGTTACTGCCTGGTGGCGCTGTTCCTGGCGCCCTACCTGCGCAAGTTCGGCCAGTTCACCATCCCCGACTTTCTGGGCGCGCGTTTCGAGGGCAACCTGCCCCGCGTGATCGGTATTGTGGGCGCCATCCTCTGCTCCTTCACCTATGTGGTGGCGCAGGTGTACGGCGTGGGTCTCATCACCACCCGCCTGACCGGCCTGGCCTTTGAAGTCGGTATTTTTGCCGGCCTGGCAGGCATTCTGGTGTGCTCGTTCCTGGGCGGCATGCGTGCCGTGACCTGGACGCAGGTGGCCCAGTACATCATCCTGATCATTGCCTATCTGCTGCCCGTGGTCTGGCTGTCGGTCAAACACACCGGCATGCCCATCCCGCAAGCTGTCTACGGCTTCACGCTGGAGAAGGTGACCGCCAAGGAAGAGCAGCTGATCAAGGATCCGAAAGAGCTGGAAGTCCGCGGCATCTTCAAGAAACGTTCCGAAGAAGCGGCTGAAAAGCTGAAAGACGTCCCCGCTGCTCTGGCTGCCGACAAGGCCGCTGCGCAGAAGAAAGTGGACGACCTCAAGGCTGCCAATGCTCCTGTGGCTGAAATCAAGGCTGCCGAGGCAGCTCTGGCGGCCCTGCCGAAGGATGCCGCCGCTGCTCGCGCTGCCTACACGGCTGCCCGCGCCAGCAATGCTGCGCGTGCCAATCCGCCGCTGCGCCACGCCACGCCATTCCCTGGTGCGACCCCACAGGCCAGCGATATTGCCCGCAAGAACTTCCTGGCGTTGGTGTTCTGCCTGATGATCGGCACGGCTGCGCTGCCGCACATCCTGATGCGCTACTACACCACCCCTTCGGTGAAAGAAGCGCGTGATTCGGTGAGCTGGTCGCTGTTCTTCATCTTCCTGCTGTACTTCACGGCCCCTGCCCTGGCGGTGCTGGCCAAGTACGAGGTGTACACCGTGCTGGTGAACACCCCGTTTGACAAGCTGCCGGAGTGGATTGCACGCTGGTCTGCCGTGGACAAGACCCTGCTGTCGGTGACTGACGTCAACAAGGACGGCATCCTGCAGTTGGCCGAGCTGACCATCGGTGGCGACATCATCGTGCTGGCCACGCCTGAAATTGGTGGCCTGCCCTACGTGGTGTCCGGCATGGTGGCTGCAGGTGGCCTGGCTGCTGCGCTGTCCACAGCTGACGGCCTGTTGCTGACCATCGCCAACGCTTTGTCGCACGACCTGTACTACAAGATCATCGATCCGAACGCCTCCACCGCCCGCCGCGTGATGGTGTCCAAGGTCCTGCTCTTGGCTGTGGCTCTGGCTGCCGCCTACGTGGCTGCACAAAAGCCTGCGGACATCTTGTTCCTGGTGTCAGCGGCCTTCTCGTTTGCTGCGGCGACGTTCTTCCCGGTGCTCACCCTGGGCATCTTCTGGAAGCGCTGCAACAAATGGGGTGCTTCGCTGGGCATGGTCGCCGGCTTGGGCATCACCTTCTACTACATGTGCCAGACCCAGCCTTGGCTGTTCAGCCTGACCCATGGCGGTGCTGCCCTGACGCCTGACGTGCTGAAGGCCAACCTGTGGTGGGACATTGCCCCGATCTCCGCTGGTCTGTTTGGTGTGCCCCTGGCCTTCGTCGTCGCCATTGTGGTGTCGCTGTTGACCAAGCCCCCGGCACAGGAAACCCAGGATCTGGTGGAACACGTTCGTTACCCCAGCCTGGACGGCAAAGTCTCTGCAGGCGGTGCATTCCACTGAGCTGAAGAGAACCTGAAAAAGCCCCTGAAGGCATCGCCTTCAGGGGCTTTTTGTTTGGGGCGACGACAAACGCTTGGCGGGGTCAAGCGCCCAGGGCAGCGCTGGCAAAGTCGGCGGCCCGCTTGTCGGAATGGGTACGTGTGAGCAGCTGCTGGATCTCTCGTACCTTGGCTTCGAACTCTTTGTTGGAGGTGCATTTTTCCAGCTGCAGGCTCAAGGGGTCCGCACCCATCCCCATGAAGCTTTCCAGGTTGCGGCAGGCTGCCCGTATGGCCAGTTTGAGATCACGGGTCGGTGCCGCTCGTGCAACAGGAGCGGCGCCACCAGAAGACGGCGCGGCGGCAGCGGGCGTGGCGGCCGACCCAGCCACTTCAATCCACCCCTCGGCAAGCAGCTGCTGGATGAGTTCCATCCCCTGGGCCGCATCCTGGCCCACCGCAGACAGCTGGGCGGCAGTCTTGACACCGTCCACCAGAATAAGCACGGTCCGCGCACGCGGCCCCAGAGAGCGGTCTCGGTCGCGTATGGCGATGGCGCCCTTCTCGGTCTTTTTCAGGACGGTGTTGGGCTGCAACGCGTTCATGAACATCATCTCCACATTTGAATATCTTCAATGACTTCTGCCTGACGCAGTGAGTCATTTGTCAGTCTGCCCGGAGTTTTGTGCGCAATGTGAGATGTGTCAAGTGCCTGTGGTGCATGTGTTGAATGCCTAGAATGTTTGCCCTTTTGCCATTCAATGCCAATGTTCCATGGGTCACATCCACATTCGGGGCGCACGCCAGCACAATCTCAAAAATCTGGATCTGGATATTCATACAGGGCAGCTGACCGTCTTCACCGGGCCGAGTGGGTCTGGCAAGTCCAGCCTGGTGTTTGACACCCTGTTCGCCGAAGGTCAGCGGCGCTACGTTGAAACCTTTTCGGCCTATGCGCGGCAGTTTCTGGACCGCATGGATAAACCGGCGGTTGACAAGATCGAAGGGGTGCCCCCGGCCATTGCGATCGACCAGACCAATCCGGTCCGCTCTTCACGTTCGACTGTGGGCACCATGACCGAGCTCAACGACCACCTGAAGCTGCTGTTCGCGCGGGCCGCACAGCTGCATGACCGCGACACGGCACAGGTAGTCCAGCACGATTCCGCAGACAGCATCTACCTGCAACTGAACGATCAACTGCTCGCCCAGCCCGACACTCGTGTGGTGATCACGTTCCCGGTGGAATTGCCACAGAACACCAGCGAGGCAGATATCGAGCAATGGCTGTCTGCCAGCGGATTCACCAAAGTTCAGGCCAAACGGGAACTGGCCCATGCCGGGGGTGCGCGCCTGGTGCTGGATGTGGTCGCCGACCGCTTTCGCTGGGCAGGGACCGAACGGTCTCGTGCGGTCGAGGCGATCGAGACGGCCCTGAAACATGGTGCGGGCCGGGTCACGGTCTATCTGAGCGATCCGGGTGCCAGGGTGGCGTTGGGGGCAGATGGCACCTGGCAGGTCCGCAGATTCTCGTCCGGCCTGCACTGTGCCGAGAGTGATATCCGTTACCGTGACCCGTTGCCGTCCATGTTCTCGTTCAATTCAGGCGTCGGTGCGTGTGAGGCCTGCCGGGGTTTTGGCCGGGTGATTGGTGTGGACCTGGGGCTGGTGATCCCGGACGACAAACTCACCTTGCGGGCGGGGGCCATCAAACCGATGCAGACGCCTGCCTGGAAAGAATGCCAGGACGATCTGATGCGACATGCCGAGTCGGCCGGCATTCCCCGCGACACGCCCTGGTACCGGCTCAGTGCCGACCAGAAGCAGTGGGTGATCGAGGGCTCCCCTCACTGGAATGGCAAGTGGAACCAGCAGTGGTACGGTGTGCATCGTTTCTTTGAATACCTGGAGTCCAAGGCCTACAAGATGCACATCCGCGTCTTGTTGTCCAAATACCGCAGCTATACCCCCTGCGCCGCCTGTGGCGGGGCACGCCTGAAAACAGAAAGTCTGTTGTGGCGCATTGGCAGCAAGGCCGACGCCGATGCGGTGCTGCCGCCTTTACAGCGCTTCATGCCTAGAGGCGTGAAGTGGTCACAAGAGCAGCTGGAAAGCCTGCCCGGCCTGTGCCTGCACGATTTGATGCAGTTGCCGATCGACCGCCTGCAAGGCTTGTTTGCTTCACTCGATCTGGGGGCGCAGGCTACAGGTTCGAAGCAGCACGACGCGCGTGCCCTGCAGATGCTGATGGAAGAGATCAAGGTCCGTCTGCGTTATCTGTGCAACGTGGGCTTGGGCTACCTTACGCTCGACAGGCAAAGCCGCACGCTGTCAGGCGGTGAAGTGCAGCGCATCAACCTGACCACGGCGCTGGGCACGTCTCTCGTGAACACCCTGTTCGTGCTGGACGAGCCCAGCATCGGCCTACATCCGCGCGACATGGACCGCATCATCCAGGCGATGCACCGCCTGCGCGACGCTGGTAACACCTTGGTGGTGGTTGAGCACGACCCGGCGGTGATGCTGGCGGCTGACCGCATCCTCGACATGGGGCCGGGGCCGGGGGAACGCGGGGGGCGCATCGTGTACGACGGCAGCACCCAGGGGCTGCGGTCTGCCGACACGCTGACTGGGGCTTACCTGGGGGGGCGGCGGCACGTTGGGCTGGGGCTGCACAAACCGGTGAAGGACAACAGCCCGAAATTGATCCTGGAAGACGCCCGCGAACACAACCTGCGCGGCATCTCGGTGGAGATCCCGCTCAACCACTTGGTATGTGTGACCGGGGTGAGCGGCTCTGGTAAGTCCACCCTGGTGCAGGACATTTTGGCGCCAGCCCTGCTGCGGCATTTCGGCAAGGCGACCGAAATGCCCGGCGCACACGGACGCCTGCTG
>JBDKJB010000118.1:0-5899 GCA_039796835.1 Pseudomonadota bacterium
GGTCGATATATGTGCTCATGAATAAATTTTAGATATTTTGAATAAATTTCGTTATTTAATATAACTATTTTGCTATTTAATTTGAAAAAAAAATGATGATAAATAAATAATAATTGTGATTTAAAATTACAAAACACAAGATTTTTTTGGGGGCTGAAAAATCACCCGGACCGCACCCAAGAGCCTCATGCTCTTTTTCTCTGGGTGGCCACGACCATGATAATCCGACCATGCAGAGCCTAGACGATTGGCTGGCGCACGCGGAGCGCCTTCACCCACAGGTCATCGACCTGGGTCTGGACCGCGTCCGTGCCGTGTCTGACCGCTTGGGCCTGAAGTTGTCGTGCACGGTGTTCACTGTGGCGGGCACCAATGGCAAAGGCTCCACCTGCGCCATGCTGGAGTCGATCCTGCAACAGGCCGGCTATCGCACGGCGGTCTACAGCTCACCGCATCTGGTGCATTTTGAGGAGCGCCTGCGCATTGGGGGTCAGTCGGCGGCTGCCGCAGACTTGGCGGCATCTTGCGCCTTGGTGGAGCAGGCGCGGTCGCAGCCTGGCTCTGCGATATCGCTTACCTACTTTGAATTCACCACGCTGGCGATCCTGCACCGCATCGATCAGGCGGGGGTGGACGCGGCCATCCTCGAGGTGGGTTTGGGTGGGCGGCTCGACGCGGTCAACATCGTGGACACCGATTGCGCCATCCTGACCAGCATCGACCTGGACCACACGGCTCTGTTGGGTCCCACGCGCGAAGCCATCGGATGTGAAAAGGCGGGCATCATGCGTCCGGGTCGCCCTGCAATAGTGAGCGACCCCTTGCCCCCCCAAAGCGTGCTGGACCACGCGGCGCAACTCGGCGCCGACGTGTGGCAGCACGGCCGAGATTTCTCTTTTGAGGGGGATCGCCAGCAGTGGGGTTGGGTAAGCAGCGTGGCGCGCGGAGCGCGGCGCTATGCAGGTTTGGCCTATCCGGCGCTGCGCGGAGCCAACCAGCTGGTCAATGCGGCAGGGGTGCTGGCAGCATTGACCGCCCTGCGCGAACGCCTGCCTGTGAGTGCGCAGGCGGTGCGCATTGGCCTGGCCACAGTGCAGCTGCCAGGGCGCTTCCAGACGGTGCCGGGGCAACCTGCGCTGGTGCTGGACGTCGCCCACAACCCGCATGCGGTGTCCGCCCTGGTGGCCAACCTGGACGCCATGGGCTTCTATCCGCGCACCCATGCCGTGTTTGGCGGCATGGCCGACAAGGATCTGCAACAGGTACTGCTGCGTGCTGCACCGCTGGTGGACGCCTGGTATTTCACTGATTTGCCCACTCCAAGAGCTGAAACGGCTCGTCGATTGCTATCTATTTTAGAGCAAGTAAACCAGATTAACAAGCGGTCTTCAGTCAGCGCCAAGGCCTATGACAGTCCTGTCCTGGCGCTGGAGGCAGCCCGTGCGGCGGCGGACCCGGCTGATAGAATCGTAGTGTTTGGTTCCTTCGTCACCGTGGGGGCTGTGCTGCAGCACGGTGTGCCTGCGTCGTAGCCGCCCGTACCACCTGCATCAGCACCCTGTTTGTCGCATGGCTTTGTTCAAATTCCGCAAAAACGGTGAGACAGCCCCGGCGCCAGCGTCCCTGACCTCCTCCCCGGCCGAGAGTCTCGAAGCCGTTCGGCGAAAAGCCACCTACCGCCTGATCGGCGCGGTTGTGTTGGTGGTGGCGGCTGTCATTGGCTTTCCCATGTTGCTGGACAGCCAGCCACGCCCGGTACCGGTGGAGGTGCGCATCGACATCCCGGACAAAGGCAAGGTCAAACCGCTGGCCGTGTCTCCGCCTGCCCCCGCGTCGGTTGCCTCTGCTGCGGCTGTAACGCAGGCTGAGCCGCCCGCCCCGGTTTCCGCGTCTGCAGCAGCCCCAGCTGCCCTGCCTTCACCCGTGCCCCCGCCAGCACCCAAGGCGGCGCCGGCAGCCGACAAGTCTGCCGCCAGCAACCCGCCCTCCAAAGACGATGGTGCGCGTGCTCAGGCCCTGTTGGAAGGCAAAGCCAAGGACCAGACCGACACCAAAGATGCCGCTTCCGGAGGCAAATTCGTCGTACAGGTGGGTGCCTACGCAGATCCTGACAAGGCCCGCGAAACACGCAGCAAACTGGAACGCGCCGGGCTGAAGACCTACACCCAGGTGGCCAAAACCAAGGATGGCGACCGCATCCGGGTCCGCGTGGGGCCGTTTGCAGACCGGGCCCAGGCCGAGCAGGTGGCCGCCAAGGTCAAGGCCCTGTCGCTTGACGCGGCTATTCTGACGCTCTGATCGGAAGCGGGATCCAGCGCATGCCTGAGATTGCCGCCCTCGATTGGGTCCTAGTGGCTGTGTTGCTGGCGTCTGTCGGGCTGGGTCTGTGGCGCGGCATTGTGTTCGAACTCATGTCTCTGGCTGCCTGGTTCGTCGCGTTCGTTGCCGCGCAATGGTTCGGCCCCGACCTTGCACGCCTGCTGCCCATGGCTGGCGCCAGTGAAGCGGTGCGCTTCGCCGCCGGATTTGCCCTGACCTTCATCGGTGCGCTCTTCGCGGCGGGCATTGTGGCGGCTCTGGCCAAGAAACTCGTTGCCGCCACCGGTCTGGCGCCTTTTGACCGCGTTCTGGGGGGGCTGTTCGGTATGGTTCGGGGCCTGTTGCTGTTGCTGGCTGCAGCCGTGGTCGTGGGGCTTACCCCCCTGAAAAGCAGCGCCTGGTGGCAGCAGTCCATGGGCGCACACTGGCTGGCGGCCACGCTCAAAGGCCTGCAACCTGTGCTTCCGGCGGAATACGCCAAATACCTGGCTTGAACTTCTATGTGTGGAATCGTCGGCGTTGTCAGCAACGCACCTGTCAACCAGCTCATCTATGACGCCCTGCTGCTCCTGCAGCACCGGGGGCAGGATGCCGCTGGCATCGTCACGCAACAGGAACGCAAGTTCTTCATGCACAAGGCCAAGGGTATGGTGCGTGATGTCTTCCGCACGCGCAATATGCGTTCGCTGCCCGGGAACTGCGGCCTGGGACAGGTGCGCTACCCGACGGCGGGCAACGCCTTCAGCGAGGAAGAGGCGCAGCCTTTTTATGTGAATGCGCCCTTCGGCCTGGTGCTGGTGCACAACGGCAACCTGACCAATGCCAAGGTGCTGAAGCAGGAGCTGTTCAACACCGATCATCGTCACATCAATACGGAGAGCGACAGCGAAGTGCTGCTCAACGTGCTGGCGCACGAGATTGAAAAGACCACGCGTGGCCTGCCGCTGCAGTCTGCAGACCTGTTCCGCGCGGTGGCCCAGGTGCACCGTCGGGTGAAAGGCTCCTATGCCGTGATTGCTTTGATTGCCGGGCATGGTGTGCTGGCGTTCCGTGATCCGCATGGCATTCGGCCGCTGTGCCTGGGTCGTGGCGAAGGCACCGTGATGCTGGCCAGCGAATCGGTCACGCTCGAAGGAACGGGTCACCGTGTCGAGCGCAACATCGAACCCGGCGAGGCGGTGTTCATCGATCTGCAGGGGCGCATTCATGCTCAGCAGTGTGCCGACGCCCCGGTTCTGACCCCTTGTATCTTTGAATATGTCTATCTGGCCCGGCCTGATTCGGTCATGGACGGGATTTCGGTCTATCAGGCCCGCGTGAACCTGGGCGAAGCCTTGGCCAAGCGAGTGATCTCGACCGTGCCGCCCAATGAGATCGATGTGGTCATTCCCATTCCGGAGTCAAGCCGTCCCAGCGCCGCGCAGCTTGCGCAGCTCCTGGGCCTGCCGTACCGCGAAGGCTTTGTGAAGAACCGTTACGTGGGCCGCACCTTCATCATGCCCGGGCAGTCGGTGCGCAAAAAATCCGTCCGCCAGAAGCTCAACGCGATCAGCAGTGAATTCAAAGGCCGCAAAGTACTGCTGGTGGACGACTCCATCGTGCGGGGCACCACCAGCCAGGAAATTGTTCAGATGGCGCGTGACGCCGGCGCTCTCAAAGTCTATTTGGCCAGCGCCGCCCCGCCTGTGCGCTATCCCAATGTGTATGGCATCGACATGCCGACAGCCACCGAGCTGGTGGCCCATGGTCGCAGTGTGGCCGAAGTGCAGGCCATCATTGGCTGCGACTCACTCATCTATCAGGATGTGGACGGCATGAAGAAGGCGATCGGCAAGCTGAATCCAGCCATTCAAGGGTTTGACGCCTCATGCTTCGACGGCGTGTACGTGACTGGCGACATCAGCAGCCAAGACATTGCGGAACTCAATGCCAACCGGGTCTCTGGTGAAGAGCTTGACTTGGATAACGTGCGTCTGGCTTTGCCTAACGCAGAGGCTTGACCCATGCGGACCCGCACACGTTTTGCGCCTTCACCCACGGGCTTCATCCATCTGGGAAACATCCGTTCTGCGCTTTATCCCTGGGCTTTTGCCCGGGCCACGGGTGGCGATTTCATCCTGCGCATCGAGGACACCGACGAGGACCGTTCTACGCAGGCAGCCGTCGATGTCATCTTGCAAGGGATGGCGTGGCTGGGGCTTGACCCGGACGAAGGCCCGTTCTACCAGATGCAGCGCATGCCCCGCTACCGCGAGGTGCTGGCGCAGATGCTCCGGAACGGTCTGGTCTACCCGTGCTACATGAGCGTGACCGAGCTCGACGCCCTGCGCGAACGGCAGATGGCAGCCAGGGAAAAGCCCCGGTACGACGGTACCTGGCGTCCTGAGCCAGGCAAGCAGCTGCCTCCGGTGCCTGCGGGCGTGAGCCCGGTGCTGCGTTTCAAGAATCCCCACGATGGCGTGGTGGCCTGGGATGACAAGGTCAAGGGCCGCATCGAGATCCGCAACGACGAACTGGACGACCTGGTAATTGCCCGTGCCGCGCCTTCGGGTGAAGTGGGTACACCAACTTACAACTTCTGTGTGGTGGTGGACGACATCGACATGGGCATCACCCATGTGATCCGCGGTGATGACCATGTCAACAACACGCCGCGCCAGATCAACATCTTTCAGGCCCTGGGCAAGGTGCCGCCGGTGTATGCCCATCTGCCGACGGTGCTCAACGAACAGGGTGAGAAGATGAGCAAGCGCAATGGCGCCAAGGCTGTCACGCAGTATGCCGCGGAAGGGTATTTGCCCGAAGCCATGGTCAACTACCTGGCGCGCCTGGGCTGGAGCCATGGCGATGATGAGATATTCAGCCGTCAGCAATTCATCGAGTGGTTCAACCTGGACCACCTGGGCAGAAGCGCTGCGCAGTTTGACGAAGCCAAGTTGCGCTGGGTGAACGCCCAGCACCTGAAGGCCATGGCAGATGACGCACTGGCACCTCTGGTGCAGTCGCAACTCCAGACCATGGGCGCGGAGCCTGACGAACGCCTGCCGCGCATCTGCGCGCTCTTCAAGGACCGCTGCGACACCACCATGGCGCTGGCCCAATGGGCGCAGAGGTTGTATTCACCTGTCGCACCAGCGGCCACCGACCTGCAAGCCCATGTGACCGATGCGGTGCGGCCTGCGCTGGTCGCGCTGGCCACCGCGCTACAGACCTGCGAATGGAACAAAGCCGGGATAGCCGCTGCCCTCAAGCAGACCCTGGTGGCCCATGGCCTCAAGATGCCGCAACTGGCCATGCCCGTTCGCGTGCTGGTGCTGGGGACACCGCAGACACCATCGGTGGACGCTGTGCTCGAACTGATGGATCGGCACAGCGTTGTGCAGCGTTTGTCACAAGCCTGAATATCTGGCTATAATAGAGAGCTCAGAGAATGACAGGCTTTCACAAGAGGCGTGTCCGGGCTGGTTTAGGAAACTGAACAGGCTCCAAGAGGGGGTATAGCTCAGCTGGGAGAGCGCTTGCATGGCATGCAAGAGGTCAGCGGTTCGATCCCGCTTACCTCCACCAAGTTTTCTGATCG
>JBDKJB010000119.1:0-5880 GCA_039796835.1 Pseudomonadota bacterium
CATCGCCTGCAGGTTCATGCAGGCCACACCACCCAAGCCACCCTGCCTGACGCTGCAGCGGAAGAAAAAAGGCTGGCGCCTGTGCCGAATAGGCGACCAGCACCACCACCTTGCGCCCGGTCTGCGCGACAGCAGTGACATAGGCGCGGCTGAGAAAGGCCTGCTGCACGCCTGGGTGGGTCGCTTGGAGGTCATCCCAAGCGGTGGCCTCGGCGGGTGTGAGCGCGTCGATAGAGCGAAGAAACAGGTCTTTACCGAGACGGAAAGCAGTCATCGGGCAATCGGACGAAAGAACAGAAAAGTCGCGAGGCGAGCAAACGACAGTTTGCCGCCTTCGCAGGTCCATTCGTTTTCAGGCACATGGATGCGGCCCAGCGGTTGGCGTACATCAGGGCCGAAAGACACATCAACAAGGGAAGGCTCACTGCTGTAGCAAATGCTGAATCCAGCTTGGCGCGCCTGCGCCAGCACGGTCGGATCAAAGTCACCGTGCGGGAAGGACAACGTCCCGTCGTCTGCCCCCATATGCCGCAGGCTGGTGTGACTGGCCTCCAGATCTGCACCTGGGTCGGGGTGAGCGGTGAGCGGTGCATGGCTGTGGCCATGGCCCGCCACGGCCAACCCCGGTGGAACACCCGACAGATCGGCGGCGACGAGCATTTGGCGCGACATGAGCGGTGCTCTGACAAAGGGCGTCAGCAGGCTATGCCGCTGAGCATCACTCAAAGCGGCCAAAGCGCCTGTCAGAGCGCGTTGCCGTGCGCCGGCAGATGCACCAAGCGCCGGTCGCAGCGCCAGTGCGCCTTCCAATTGGTCGAGCCGCCCTGGTGCGGCCAGAACTTCAACCAGCATGTCTTGCCACCAGCGATCGGGGACCAGTGCAGGCACCTCAGTGGCCAGGAACAACAGGCCGGGAAGTTGGCGTTGCCGCAACGCCGGCCAGGCGTGGACCAGCGTGTCACGCCAGCCGTCGTCAAAAGTGATCAGGCCGGCACAGTGCGGCAGGACACCCCGGCCTTCCAGGTGAGCGCGCACAGCAGCGTGCGGTACCACGTGGTAGTGTCGCTGAATGAAGTCGAGGCAGCGGCTAAAACCGTCTGTGGTGAAAGTGAATTCTTTCTCAGCATGTGCATATGCCACAGAGTCAACCGGGAGCACGCGGTGAAACATGAACACGGTCAGCGTGTTGCGGTTGCGCCAGCGGTGAATGGCGCCCAGCAGTCCGCTGCGGTACGCGAGCGAGCGAATTGCAGTCTTGATGGGTCTGACCATGGGATAGGCAGCACTCAGTGCCGGGCTTCGGGGATACTTTCTGGCAGGGTGAAGATGTTGCGCAAGACCTGAAACGACATTTGGCGCCGCGACGGCCCCCAGGGCGTGAAACGAGGGATCTGGAAGGGCGAGGTGTCGCGCCGGGCCACACCCCACTGGGTCGTCACAGCGTAGTCGTAGCCGGCTGCCTTGACCATGTCGATGTGACGGTATGAAAAATCGACCCCTGGACGGCCATTGGGATAGGCAAAGGATCTGACAGGCCGTCTGATGATGCCTTCGAGGATCTCACGGGTCTTGCCGATTTCATCGCGCGCCAGATCGGCGTTGCACAGGCCCAGGATCGGATGGTCCACCGTATGGGCGCCGATTTCAAAGCCCTTGTCGGCAATGACAGCCAGGTCTTTGGTGCTGAAAGCGGGCACGTCTTCCATGCGGGCGCCGACGGAAGCTTCGAGCTCTGCCAGGAAACGATCGCGAATGGCCGGGGGCAGGTATTTGAAATGAAACTCCAGGGCTTGAACAGCGGCGGCTCTTTGGGCAGGTGCACCCACTTCAAGGGGCGGCAAACGGACCGCCCGGGTGTCGAGCACGTCGCCCCGGAACGTGCGCACAACGTTGGCCAACCGTTCGTGCCACATGGGTCTCCCTTCAAACTGCCCCGTGGTGATGAAGAAGGTGGCAGGTATAGAACGCCGCGCCAGTATTTCTGCGACGCCTTGAGGCCACTCCGGGTAACCGTCGTCAAAGGTGATGGAGGCTGCACGCGCAGGCAATTTGCCTTCCGCGAGCAACTTAACCGCATCGGCCAGGGGAAGCACATGGAAATGCTCGGCAACAAAATCCAGCACCACAGAAAACTTTTCATGGTCCAGGTCGTTCGGCACCAACGCGTCAGCACTTGGCGGCACTTTATGAAACAAAAACACTGACAGTTTTTCTGACGCAATCAGATGGAGCAAGTGGCGCTGGAAAAACACGTGTTGCAAAGCCTTCTGTCAGCCGCCGCGCTGGATGGGGTCGAAAAAACAAAAGCCCCAACCACGGTGGTGGTTGGGGCCGAACCTGGTGGCCTGGGGCGGAATCGAACCACCGACACAAGGATTTTCAATCCTCTGCTCTACCGACTGAGCTACCGGGCCAGAAAAGCTGCACATTATAGCAGGGCCAACATTGTTGACGACTATGCAAGGGGCCCTCAATTGCCGCCGGAGCGCTTGCCGCGGCTGAGGTCGACCCCAAGCTGCTTGAGCTTGCGGTACAGGTGGGTGCGCTCCAGTCCCGTCTTTTCGGCCACACGGGTCATAGAGCCGTTTTCCTTGGCGAGGTGAAATTCAAAATAGGCTTTCTCGAATTCATCTCGGGCCACGCGCAGGGGTTTGTCGAGCATGAATTTCTGCCAAACCTGCGTGCCGGCATCCTGCTCGACCCCCGGCTCGGCAAGCCCGGTGTGGGCCGCCTGGGACACCACACCCCCAGCAATGCCGCTCAGGGCAGGTGCTGGCATGGCTGCGTACGAGGAGGCAGCCATGGCAGCGGGTTTGCGGGCTGCGGCGGGGCGGGCCAAACCTTGCTCGACGGCCTTGAGCAGTTTTTGCAGTGTGATGGGTTTTTCCAGGAAGGCCAGCGCACCGATCTTGGTCGCCTCCACCGCCGTATCAATGGTGGCATGCCCACTCATCATGATCACGGGCATGGTGAGCAGTCCGGCGGCAGACCATTCCTTGAGCAGAGTCACACCGTCAGTGTCGGGCATCCAGATATCGAGCAAGACCAGGTCCGGCCGCTCTTTCTGTCGCGCCAGGCGGGCTTGGGCAGCGTTTTCAGCCAGTTCGACGCTGTGGCCTTCGTCATTGAGGATTTCGGAGAGCAAGTCCCGTATTCCCAGCTCATCATCCACCACCAAGATGTTTGCCATGGTTTAAGCCGTGTCTCCCGCAGCCGGTGCTGCTGTCTTGCCAATGTTGTGCGGGCCGGGCTGTTGATGAAGCTTGAGTTCGAGTTGCGTCTCAGGGGCGGGCGCAGCGCGGCTCGCATCGTCATTCCGGTTCGCTTCAACAATGATAGCAAAAGAAATGGAGACCTGGGCGCCGACAGGTTGGCCATCCTGCTGGCGATTGACAATTTCGACCCGGCTGGCGTGCTCGTCGGCAATTTTCTTGACGACCGCCAGCCCCAGACCGGTGCCCTTGGCCTTGGTGGTGACATAGGGTTCGAAGGCGCGCGCCAGGATGTTGTCCGGAAATCCGGTGCCATGGTCGAGCACGCTCAGGCGCACGCGCTGCGCCTGCGGGTTGTAGCGGGTGCGAAGGATCACACAGGCCTGTAGGGGCTGGGGGTTGGCCAGCGTGGCATCCTGGGCGTTTTGCAATAGGTTGTGCACGACCTGCCTCAGCTGCTGGGCATCACCGGCGATGGCTGGGCATGTCGGATCGAGCTCGAGTTGTACGGGCACGGTGGCGTTCTCGGGTGCATAGAGCTGTGCAATTTCAGCCACCAGCTGGTTGAGGTCCAGGGGTTTGAGTTCAGCGTGTGGCAGGCGGGCGTAATCCCGGAATTCATTGACGAGGCGCTTCATGGCTTCGACCTGGTCCACGATGGTGCGCACCGACTTGTTCAGCAGGGCCTGGTCTGTGCCTTCAAGCTTCTGGCCCAGCTTCATCTGCATGCGTTCAGCCGACAGCTGGATGGGGGTGAGGGGGTTTTTGATTTCATGCGCCAGGCGACGCGCCACCTCGCCCCAGGCCAGAGAGCGCTGGGCCGACACCACCTCTGAGATGTCGTCGAACACGACCAGCCGCGTGCCATCGGGCAAAAGGGCCCCGCGGGCGATCAGGGTGATCGTGTCCTGCGCCGCAGACCCAGCCATGCCCGACTCCGGCCGGCCGAGCTCGAAAGACTGCTGCCAGTGGTCGAGGCCATGCGTCGCACGGTCACCCAGATGCAGGCTGAACTGGGCCCGGACGTTGGCGGCAAAATCATGCAGCGTGTCAACATCGGACAGCGGACGACCTTCAAAAGCCGCCAGCGGCACCCGCAGGATACGGGTAGCACCGGGATTGGTGGACAGGATGCGGCCTTCGGCGTCCAGCACGATGACGCCGGCGGTGAGGTTGTCCAGGATGGTTTGCAAACGGGACCGGGCGTCGTCCAGCTGTGACATGCTGCGTTCGACCGCCTGGCGCGCATCAGCCAACTGCTGCGTCATGTCGGCAAAGGAGCGCGTGAGGCCGCCGAGCTCATCGCTGCTCTGCAAGGCCGCCTTGGGGGTCAGGTCGCCCGCAGCCACCTGGCGCACACCGTCCGCCAACACCAGCAGGGGCCGCGCGATGCGGTTGCCGATCAGCACGGCCAGCAGCACCGCACCAAACACCGCCAGGAAGAGGCTGAGCGTAAGCGTGCCGATGTACATGCGCTTGAGTCCGTTGCGGGCCAGGGCGCGTTCCTGGTACTCGCGGTTGGCTTCGGCCACCGCCAGCGCGTTGGCCACCAAGGTGGCGGGCAGGGTCTGAGTGGTCAGCAGAAAGCGCTGTTCGCCCCGCAGGTCAAAGCGCGACGAGCTGACCAGGGCCAAGGCCTTGACACGCGCCATGGGCGCAACGCCGCTGGTCTGGCCTGTGACTTCTTCAAGACCTTCGATCCATCCCAGACTGCGCAGGCTGCGTGCAGTTCGCATCTGCTGGCCCGTCGGGCGCTCGGTATTGATCTGGAAGCGCGACATCCCTACGGTGCTGATCGGTGTGCCCGCACTTGACAGCAGCAGCACGTCATCGGCGCGAAGCTGTTCGCGCAGGCGTTCCAGCAGCAAGCCGGCGCTGGTGTCCGAGGCGTCGGCAATCTGGTTGGCCGCCACACGGGTCTTTTCGGCAAACTCGGAGGACAGAGTGTCCAGCGTGACGCGGCCAAGGTTCACGCCGGCATCCAGCGCCCCTTCGACCTTGACGTCAAACCAGGACTCGATCGACCGCGCCACGAACTGATAGGACACAAAGTAGATGAGAAGACCAGGCGCAAAGCCCGCCAGTGCAAACACCGCCGCCAGTCGCACCAGCAGGCGGCTGCCGAACCGCCCCTGACGCAGGCGCATCCACAGGCGCAGGGCAATCCAGGCGATGGTCACCAGCAACAGGCCGGCCACCCCGACATTGATGGCAAACAGGCGCTGGTAGTTTTGCTCGTACAGGTCACGGTTGTTGGTGGCCACGGTCAACAGGAACAACAGCACCAGCCCCATGCCCACCATGGCTGCCAGGCCCACCCCCATCAGCCAGCGGATGGCGCGCGTATTGAGGGTGCCCATTCGGGTGGCAGACGCGGTCATTTGGCGGGGGCAGGCGTGATGACCGAGGCTGGCGCTGTGACTGCGGGAGCGATCCGGACGATGGCCCCTGCCTCAAGGGTCCAGTCCGACAGGCCGATGGCGCCGATCTGGAAGGGTCGCGGCAGCTGGGAGATGTCTAGCTTGAAGCGGAAGTCCACGCTCAAACGCTGGTCGGGTTCCAAGTCTGCGGCATCGCCGATGCGCCAGTTCACCACACGCCGCACGGAGGCCAGAGCTTCAGGCAGGCTGTCAAAATTCTGACTGAAGCCTGAGCCCAAACCTGTGGA
>JBDKJB010000120.1:0-5839 GCA_039796835.1 Pseudomonadota bacterium
GCTAGGCCAACCTGGCTGAACAGGCGCTCGCTGCCGCAACCCGGGAAATAGAACACAGCCTCGGTGTCGGCGTTGGTGGAACCTGGGTCACGGATGATCGGCACGTAGTCCGCGTTTTCGATGTCCAGGAGCGCCCGAGCGGTCTTTTTAGGCAAACCACCCGGCATCTTCTTGTTGATGAAATGGATGACTTGCTCCTTGAGCGGAGCCGCTCCCACCGTGGCCGGGGGTTTCGCCGTTTGGGCGTTGGCAGCCACCCGCAGCACCTGGTTGGCCAGGCGCTGGGCCTTGAATCCTACGTCGACCACGGCCGTGCGCATGAACTTGATGGTTTGCGGACTGGTGGCGTTGAGCATCGCCATGGCTGCGACATTGCCCGGCCGGAAGCTCTTTTGTCCCATCTTGCGCAAGAGATTGCGCATGTTCATCGACACGCTTCCGAAGTCAATGTCGACAGGGCACGGCGTCAGACACTTGTGGCACACCGTGCAGTGGTCGCCGACGTCCTCAAACTCCTGCCAGTGGCGCAAGCTGATGCCACGACGGGTTTGCTCTTCATACAGGAAGGCCTCGACCAGCAGGGACGTGGCCAGGATCTTGTTGCGCGGGCTGTACAGCAGGTTGGCGCGTGGCACATGCGTGGCGCACACAGGCTTGCACTTGCCGCAGCGCAGGCAGTCTTTCACACTGTCGGCAATGGCGCCAATGTCGCTTTGCTGCATGATGAGCGACTCATGGCCCATCAGACCGAACGACGGTGTGTAGGCATTCGTCAGATCGGCATAGCGGTGACGCGCAGCCGTCTTGCCGGTTCGGGCTGCATCAAACACAGCCGCGTGGCGCAGCAGCTTGCCTTTGTTGAATCGGCCCTGCGGGTCCACCCTGGCTTTGTAGTCTGCAAATGGCTGCAGCTCTTCATCGCTCAGAAACTCAAGCTTGGTGATGCCGATGCCATGCTCGCCGCTGATCACGCCATCCAGGGAGCGGGCCAGCGCCATGATGCGTTTGACCGCGCCGTGGGCTGTCTGCAGCATGGCGTAGTCGTCGCTGTTGACCGGGATGTTGGTGTGCACATTGCCATCGCCGGCATGCATGTGCAGCGCCACCCACACCCGCCCCTTGAGCACGCGCTGGTGGATCGCCAGGCACTCGGCCAGGATGGGTGCAAAGGCGGCGCCACCGAGAATGGCTTGCAAGGGCTTCTTGATTTGAAGCTTCCAGCTGGCACGCAATTCGTGCCGCTGCAATTGGGGAAACAGGCTGTCGACGTCAGCTGCCCAGCCAGACCATTCCGCCTGTGCAGCACGCACCGCAGCCAGCGCCTGTTCCAGCCGCTCGGGCAACTGGCCAGCGGAATCCTGGTCTGCGCCGCCTGAGGACTCTTCGAAGCGGCCTGCCTGCAACATCTGATGAAGGTTGTCGCGCCCGAGGAACTCGGCGAGCGCCCGACACAGATCCAGTTTGTTCCGCAACGACAGCTCAATATTGATGCGTTCAATACCGTCGGTGTATTCAGCCATACGGGGCAGCGGAATCACCACGTCTTCATTGATCTTGAAGGCGTTGGTGTGCTTGCTGATGGCTGCTGTGCGTTTGCGGTCGAGCCAGAATTTCTTGCGCGCATCGGCGCTGACCGCAGTGAATCCTTCGCCGTCCCGGGAGTTTGCGATGCGCACCACCTCGCTGGTGGCACGAGCCACCGCATCCGGATCGTCACCCACGATGTCGCCAATGAGAACCATCTTGGGAAGCGGTGCTGTAGAACTACCGGTCTGCACAGCCCCCCGCCGGGACTTGGTGGCATAGCCCACGGCCCTGAGGTAGCGGTCGTCCAGATGCTCCAGCCCCGCCAGCAGCACACCGGATCGCTTTTGCTCGGCAAACATGAAATCCTTGATTTCCACGATGCTCGGGACCGCAGTCTTGGCCGAGCCAAAGAACTCGAGGCAGACCGTTCGCGTGTGGGCGGGCATCCGGTGCACGATCCAGCGGGCGCTGGTGATGAGGCCATCGCAGCCCTCTTTCTGCACACCCGGCAAGCCGGCCAGAAATTTGTCGGTCACATCCTTGCCCAGGCCCTCTTTGCGAAAGGTGCGGCCCGGGATGTCCAGTCGTTCGGTGCGCAATGGCGTTTTGCCATCCGCCAGAAAATAGGCCAGCTCGAAGCTCGCCACATCAGCGTCATGGATCTTGCCAAGGTTGTGATTGATGCGGGTCACCTCCAGCCATTCAGCCTGGGGCGTCACCATGCGCCAGGAGGCCAGGTTGTCCAAGGCCGTGCCCCACAGCACTGCCTTTTTCCCGCCGGCATTCATGGCCACGTTGCCACCGACGCACGAGGCTTCGGCGCTGGTGGGGTCGACTGCAAACACAAAGCCCGCGCGTTCCGCCGCATCAGCCACACGTTGGGTCACCACACCTGCTTCGGTCCAGATGGTCGGCACCTCGTGCCCCACCCCTGGCAGGTGGCGCATTTCCACCTCGGTCATGGCCTCGAGTTTCTCTGTGTTGATGACGACGCTCTTCCAGGTCAGTGGTATGGCTCCCCCGGTGTAGCCTGTGCCGCCCCCGCGCGGGATGATGGTCAGGCCCAACCCGATGCAGGCTCGCACCAGTTGTGCCATCTCCGCTTCAGTGTCGGGGGTCAACACGACGAAGGGGTACTCAACCCGCCAGTCGGTGGCGTCGGTCACATGGGCCACACGACTCATGCCGTCAAACTTGATGTTGTCCTTGGCTGTGTACTTGGCCAGGAGGGACCTGGCCCTGGCGCGCAGTGCAGCCACTTTGTCAAAGGCCTGATCAAATTTTTCGACCACGACACTGGCAGCGTCCAGCAGTTCCACCACCATAGCGTCGCGCTGGCGGTCATAGGCAGGGTCGGCCACGGGAGTGCGCCGCTTTTGCACTTCGTTCAAGCGGTGCCGCAACGCGTCCACCAGCATGCCCCGTCGCTTGGGGTTGTCAATCAGGTCGTCCTGAAGGTAAGGGTTGCGCTGCACCACCCAGACGTCGCCCAACACCTCGTAGAGCATGCGCGCACTGCGGCCGGTCTTGCGCTCGCCACGCAACTGGAGTACGAGGTTCCAGACACGCTCACCCAGCAGGCGGATGATGATTTCCCGGTCAGAAAAGGACGTGTAGTTGTACGGAATCTCGCGAATCCGGTCGTGGTTCGCTGAAACCGGTGGCAAAGGCAAGGCGTCGGACAAAGGGGCTGCGACGGGATGTACAAGCTGGTTCACTGGTGAAGTTTACCGCAGCGCAGCAAATTCACAGGCTGCGCCGACCAGCCCTTCCGAGGGTGCAATCAGGTAAACCCCATGGCGGCCAGGCGCTGCTTTGGGTGTAATCGGATCGTCATTCCTGCGTCACACATCCTGACGATCATCCAGGACATGTCAAATCCCGGTTTTCCGAAATTTTCAGGAGCAGCCATGCAACTCAAGACCCAATCCAGGCTCGCAGCCGCCTCAGTGGTGGCCGCCCTGGGCCTGTCGATCTCCTTCGCCACCCATGCACAAACCGAAATCCAGTGGTGGCATTCGATGGGAGGAGCCCTGGGAGAGTGGGTCAATGATCTGGCCAAGGACTTCAACGCCAGCCAAAAGGAATTCAAGGTGGTTCCCACCTTCAAGGGCAGCTACGATGAGTCGATGACCGCAGCGATTGCCGCTTTCCGCGCTGGCAATGCACCTCACATCCTGCAGGTCTTTGAGGTCGGCACCGCGACCATGATGGCCAGCAAGGGGGCCATCGTGCCCGTTGGCGATGTCATGAAAAAAGCTGGTGTCGCATTTGATCCAAACGCCTATGTGCCTGCGGTGGCCGGTTACTACACCGCTCCAGACGGCCGCATGCTGTCCTTCCCCTTCAACAGTTCGACCACCGTGTTCCACTACAACAAGGATGCCTTCAAGGCCGCCGGCATCGACACCGACAAACCCCCAACGACTTGGCCGGAGGTCGCCCTGGCGGCGGCTAAGCTCAAGGCAAGCGGCCACAAATGTCCGTTCACCACCAGTTGGGTCAGCTGGACCCAGCTCGAGTCGTTCAGTGCCTGGCACAACACCGAATTTGCCACCAAGGGCAATGGCATGCGCGGCATTGACGCCCGCCTGAATTTCAACAGCCCCCTTCACGTGCGTCACATCGAGAATCTGTCGAACATGGCACGCAGCGGGCTGTTTGTCTACAAGGGCCGTGGCAACGCAGCGGACGCCACGTTTGTCAGCGGAGAGTGCGCCATGATCACGGGCTCTAGCGCCTTGTACGGCAATATCAAGCGCAACAGCAAATTTGGCAGCGGCATCAGCGCCCTGCCCTACTACCCGGACGTCACCGGAGCCCCGCAAAACACCGTCATCGGTGGCGCCAGCCTCTGGGTGATGAGCGGCAAGAAAGATGCAGAGTACAAAGGCGTGGCCCGATTCTTGGCCCGTTTGTCGGTCGCCGAAGAAGCTGCCAAGAGCCACCAGCGCACCGGCTATCTGCCGCTGACCAAGGCATCTTTCGAGTTGACCGAAAAGTCTGGTTTCTACAAACAGAACCCTGGCACCGATGTTTCGGTGACGCAGATGATCCGCAAGACCACCGACAAGTCGCGTGGCATCCGGCTGGGCAATTTCGTACAGATCCGCACCATCAACGACGAAGAGCTTGAGCAGGTCTGGGCCGGCAAGAAGTCTGCCAAGGAAGCGCTGGACACAGCCGTGAAGCGCGGCAACGAGCAGCTGGTCCGTTTCCAGAAGGCCAACGCCAAGGGCTGATGCCCGTTCGTCCAAGTCTGAGGAGCCCCATTGGCTGTTGAAAAGCGCGTCGTCTTCCGCTCGGGCTGGTTGCCCTGGCTGCTGGTCACACCCCAGATGGCGATTGTGCTGATGTTCTTTTTCTGGCCGGCAGGCCAGGCGGTATATCAGAGCGTCCTGAGCCAGGACGCCTTCGGCACCAGTACAGAATTTGTCGGACTGGACAATTTCAGGGCCCTGTTTGCCGACGACACCTATCTGACGTCCTTCAAGGTCACGGCACTCTTCTCGGTCCTGGTGGCAGGTTTCGGGCTCGCCGTTGCGCTCCTGCTGGCCGTGATGGCAGACCGTGTCGTCAAAGGGGCGCTGGCCTACAAGACCTTGCTGATCTGGCCCTACGCGGTGGCGCCCGTCGTGGCGGGTGTGCTGTGGGTCTTCATGTTTGCGTCGCCCATGGGGGTGGTGAGCCATCTGCTGATCGCTGCAGGGCTTGACTGGAACCATCTGCTCAAGTCCGAGCACGCCCTGGCCCTGATCGTCATTGCGGCCGTCTGGAAGCAGATTTCCTACAACTTCCTCTTTTTTCTGGCGGGCCTGCAAAGCATCCCAAAGTCTTTGCTCGAGGCTGCCGCCATCGACGGCGCCTCACCCGCGCGGCGCTTCTGGACCATCGTCTTTCCGTTGCTGTCGCCCACCACGTTCTTCCTCCTGGTCATCAACATCATCTACGCCTTCTTTGAAACCTTTGCCATCGTTGACGCGGCCACCCAGGGCGGACCGGGCAAGGACACCGCCATCCTGGTGTACAAGGTCTATTACGATGGCTTCAAAGCCCTGGACCTGGGGGGCAGCGCTGCACAGTCCGTGGTGCTGATGGCGATCGTCATCGCCCTCACGGTCTTCCAGTTCCGGTTTGTTGAAAAGAAGGTCAACTACTGATGCTGATCCCACGCATGAAGGCCCCCAGCCCATGATCGAACGCCGCCCCGTTGCCGATGCGGTCGCTCACATCATCCTGATCGCGGGCGTGGCCATCGTGGCCTTCCCGCTGTTTCTGGCGTTTGTGGCCAGCACACAGACCGCTGAGCAGA
>JBDKJB010000121.1:0-5838 GCA_039796835.1 Pseudomonadota bacterium
ACCGGTCTGTATGGCAATTTTGGCCAAGCCAACTATGGTGCCGCCAAGATGG
This sequence comes from Pseudomonadota bacterium, assembly GCA_039796835.1. Classification (GTDB taxonomy): domain Bacteria; phylum Pseudomonadota; class Gammaproteobacteria; order Burkholderiales; family Burkholderiaceae_C; genus JBDKJB01. The sequence continues at coordinate 53 of JBDKJB010000121.1, forward strand.
CTCTGGTGGGTCTGATGCAAACCCTGTCCATCGAGGGTGCCAAACACGGTATTCATGTCAACACGCTGGCTCCCACGGCGGCCACGCGCATGACCGAAGACATCCTGCCCGAAGCCCTGCTGCGCAACCTGACACCCGCCAGCGTGTCGCCCGCCATGCTGGTGATGGCCAGTGAACATGCACCTACCCGGGCTATCTTGTGCGCGGGTGCTGGCAGCTTCGAGGCTGCCCATGTCACGCTGACTCACGGCATCCACCTAGGCCATGACGACACCACACCTGACCGACTGGCCCAGCGTCTGGCTGAAGTGATGGATCCGGCCGGACAGACCGTGCCGCAGAGCGGCTCGGCCCAGGGTCAGCTGGAAATGTCAAAAGCTGCGCGGGGCGCGTAAAACTCCCCGTGGCTCAGGCTGCGGCGCGTTTGAAAGAGGTTTTTTTACCGGCCGCCAGGCTTTTGAGCAGACTGGAGGTGTGTTCGATCTGACCGGCCACCTTGCTCACGGCCACGGCCGCTGGCACCGCAGCAACGGCCAGTCTGTTCAGGGCGTTGATGCCGGTGGCTTTGTAAAAGGCCCCAGCGTTGACCGCCGCATGCTGCACCCCTTTGGTGGCCAGCTCCACGGCCTTGCCCACCATGGTGTCGGCGCCGTCGGTGGTCACGGTGATGCCCTGGATGTAATAGGCGCTCAATTTCTGCTGAGCCGACAGCGCGTTGAGACGTACTTCCTCCGTGAGCTGCGAGGCGGATTTCTGCACAGCGGCCTGCCAGCGGCTGGTGGCGACTTTCACTGCGCGTTCATTGCCAACGCGGCAGGCGGCGATCATGTTGCGGGCGGTGTTGCCGTAGGTTTCGATGAGTTCGGTGGTGACGGTGGCGAGGTTGGGGTTCATGGAGTTCTCGGGGGTAACATTGGGTTCCAGAAGGAAGGGTTGAGTCCGAATTCTGGGCAATACCCGTAGTGATGGCACCCTAATTGGCCTACTTTGCCTAGAGCGGGGCGTCTAGGGGGGCGGCGGGCTACACTGCGCGCTCCATGGCCCTGTTCCCTCTGAATATGACTGAGCGTCCGCATGCGGATGACCCGAACCCGTTGGTCATCTACCATGGCGGCGGCTGTCCGGACGGTTTCACGGCAGCACTGGCGGCCTGGAATTTTTTCGGTGGCAGGGGCGAATACCTGGCTCTGGACCATGGTGACGTGAGCACCATCGACGCCTTGCCGTCCCTGGAAGCGCGCAACCTTTACATTCTGGACTTTTCGTTTGATGAAGCGCTCTTGCGCCAGGTGGACGATGCAGCCGGCAGGCTGGTGGTGCTGGACCACCACAAAAGCGCACAGGACAAACTGCGCCAGTTCAAGTGTCGCTGCGGTGTGTTGCACTTTGATCTGAAGAAGTCCGGCGCGCGTCTGGCCTGGGAATACTTTCTGCCCGACCGTGAGATGCCGGCCCTGGTGCGTTTTGTGGAAGACCGGGACCTGTGGGCCTGGAAGGTTGAAGGCAGCGCCTCTTTCCTGGCGGCGCTGGACACCGAGCCCCAGACCTTTGAACGCTGGAACGCCATGGCCAACTTCAGCCCGGCTGAAGTACAGGCCTATGTGGATCGGGGGCGGGCGATGGACGAAAAATTCAACCACCTGGCCAGTCTGATCGCCGACAGCGCCAAGCCGGTGCGCTTCAACGGTGTTCAGGGCCTGATGGTCAATGCGCCCAATGTGTTTCACAGCCATCTGGGCAATCTGCTGAGTGAAAAGACGGGCACCTTTGCCCTGCTGTGGACCGTGCACAAGTCCGGCGCCATCAAGGTGGGTCTGCGGTCCCAGCCCGGCTTTGACTGCATTCCCATGGCCCAGAGCATGGGCGGTGGCGGTCATCCGCAGGCCAGCGCGTTTCGCATGGATGCGGCGTTGCTGCCGCGGCTGTTGCAGGGCGCGATCGACTCGCCATGATCCAGTGGTTTCCGGGCCACATGCACACGGCCCGCAAAGCGGTGACCGAACGGCTCAAAGAGATCGACGTGGTCATCGAGATGCTGGACGCCCGCCTGCCGGGCTCCAGCGCCAACCCGATGCTGGCGGCGCTTGTGAGCCGAAAACCCTCACTCAAGATTCTGAACAAGGCTGACCTGGCTGATGCGGCGCAGACTCTTGATTGGCTCGTGCACTACAACGCTAGCAGCAGCACACAGGCCATCGCGCTGGACGCGGGTGAACGTGCCCCCATGCCCCGCATCCAGGCCGCCTGCCAGGCCCTGGCGCCCACGCGCGGCAGCATGAGCAAACCTTTGCGCGTGCTGATCTGCGGTGTGCCCAATGTGGGCAAGTCCACCCTCATCAATTCACTCACGAAGCGGCGCGCCAGCAAGACAGGCGACATTGCCGGTGTGACCAAGCGCGTGGACCGCATCACCCTGGCGGACGGGTTTTACCTGTGGGATTCGCCGGGCATGCTGTGGCCGAAGATCATGCTGGCACAAAGCGGCGTCAACTTGGCCGCCACCGGGGCTGTGGGGCGCAACGCGTATGACGACGTGCAGGTGGCGCTGCCCCTGTTGGCCTACCTGAAGACGCACTACGCCGACCTGTTGACGGCTCGCTACGGTCTGGCCGCTGATCTGGCCGGCATGCAGGACGAGGGCCTGCTGGAGGCCATCGCCCGCAAGCGGGTGGCCTTGCGTGCGGGTGCCCAGGTGGATGTGCACAAAGCCGCCGAGATCCTGATTGCTGATTTGCGCAGTGGCGCACTGGGCCGTGTGACGCTGGAAACACCGGCTGAATTTGCCGCCTGGTCGGTTGCAGCGCGCCAAATATAATGGGGCCCTCCCTGAACACAGCCCCCGATCATGGCGAAAGAAGAACTGATTGAAATGCGCGGCAAGGTGCTTGAAGTGCTGCCGGACTCGCGCTACCGCGTCAAACTTGAAAACAACCACGAACTGGTGGCCTATTCGGGTGGCAAGCTCAAGAAGAACCACATCCGTATCATTGCCGGCGACGACGTGACACTGGAAATGTCGCCCTATGACCTGTCCAAGGGCCGCATCATGTTCCGCCACATTGCGGGCCGCGGCCCGGCCGCCTGACAGGTGATGCCCGGGTGATGCTCGAAGTCCTCCCCCGGGACCTGACGCCGTACCGGCAGGGCAATGTCGGTGTGCCTTATGTGCACCGGTTCAAATCCGGCCAGCCCGGGCCGCATGTGCTGGTCAACGCGCTGACCCATGGCAACGAATTCTGCGGCATGGTGGCTGCCTGCCACCTGCTTGACACAGGGGTGCGCCCCCTGCGCGGCACGCTGACCGTGAGCTTCAGCAACGTGGAAGCCTATGAAAGCTTCGATCCGGCGGACCCATTCAAGAGCCGCTTCCTGGTGCACAACTTCAACCGCATCTGGTCCGAAGCCTGGCTGGACGGTCCGCAGGGTTCGCCCGAACTGCGCCGCGCCCGCGCCCTGCGTTCGGTGGTGGCGGTAGCCGATTGTGTGCTCGATATCCATTCGACCTCGCAGGACGTGGACCCGTTCTTTGTGTACCAGAACCACCCCCGCAATGCCGCTGTCGCGTTGGCGGTGGGCAACCTGGCGGGTTGTCCGAGCATCCACATGGTGATGCCCGGTGGAGGCTTCCAGTCGGGTGACCTGCTCATCCAGCACGGCAAGCTGGCGCGAGGCGACTGGACAGGCGCCTCGATGGTGGTGGAGTGCGGGCAGCACTTCAAGCAGGCCAGCGCCGACGTGACAACCCGCACCGCGCTGGGTTTTTTGGCGCACCACGGGCTCGTGGCCCCGTGCCTGCCGGGCGATGGCCAGGCCCAGAAGCGGGTGGAACTCCTGCACACCCACGTTATCCAAAGCCTGGATTTCCGCTTTGCCCGGCCGGTCAAAGGCTTTGAGGAATTTGCCCAGGGCGAGCTCATCCTGACCGACGGAGGTGTCGAGGTCCGCGCTCCCTGTGACCGTTGCACCGTGGTCATGCCGGCGCGCGCCGTCAAAGTGGGCGTGGAGGGCGTGTACCTGACACGACCCCTGGATTGAATGGAATCGAACGGAGTTATCATGAAGAACACCCTGCCCGTTGGCTCAACCCTGGCGGCGCTGCTGGCCAGCATGGCGATGCACGCTGGGGCCACCGGCCTGGCCAACTGTGAATCCGGCCCCAAAAGTGGCTGGCAGCCGGTCGAGAAGCTGGAGGCACAGTTGAAGGAAAAGGGCTACACCGTGCGTCGCATCAAGGAAGACGGTGGCTGCTATGAGGCCTATGTCCTGGATGACAAAAACCAGCGTGCCGAACTGTACTTCCACCCGGTCACGCTCGCACCGGTGCCAACGCGGCCGCGCTGAGGCCATCGGTGCAAACGGTCTGGCCGCCCCTGCTGCGCATGCTGCACTGGGTGCTGGCGCTGGGCGTGATCGGGGCTTTCGCCACACATGAGGCCAGCCGAGCCTGGCGGGGTCTGACTGTCCACGAATGGCTGGGTTATGTGGCCTTGGGGGCTGCTGCCTTGCGCGTCCTGCTGGGCTTCACCGGGCGCAGCCCCTGGCCTTTCAAAGCCTTTGTGCGCAGCGTGCCCGTCACCGTGGCCTATGCACGCGATGTGCTGGCGCACCGCGAAGGCCGCTACCTCGGGCACAACCCGCTGGGGGCCTGGATGGTGGTGGCGCTGTTGGCGAATGCCCTGGTCTGCGCCCTGAGCGGCTGGCTGTACACCACCGACCGCTTCTGGGGTGTGGCCTGGGTGGGCACCCTGCACGATCTGACCGGGCACCTGCTGGTCCCACTGCTGGCCCTGCACCTAGCGGGGGTGGTGTTCACCTCCATCCGCCACCGCGAAAACCTCGTTGCCGCCATGCTGCATGGCCGCAAGCCTATCCTGCCCCCCACTGTGGATTGACCATGCCCCGCCTGCCTGTCCTGCCGCCTGACCACACGCCCGAGCTGAAAGCCCATTTCGAATTCTTCCTGACGACCCTGGGCTTCACCCCCAACAGCATGCTCATCATGCAGCGCAAGCCCGGGTTGGTGAAGGCTTTTGCCGAGCTGAATGCCGCTGTGATGGACCCGGCCGGCGAAGTGGACGCCGGCTTTCGCCGCCTGATTGGCCATGTGGTCAGCCGAGTGGCAGGCTGCTTGTATTGCCAAGCCCACACGCTGCTGGGGGCACACAACAGGGGCGTGATCGATGCCAAACTGGCTGACGTCTGGAACTACGCCAGCAGCCCCCTGTTCACCTTGCGCGAACGGTTGGCGCTGGATTTTGCAGTGGCTGCCTCCAGCCAACCCAACGCCGTGACCGACACCCAGTTTGCCGATCTGCGCCAGCACTGGAGTGACAGCGAGATCGTCGAGATCATGGGGGTGGTGGCCATGTTTGCCTTCCTCAACCGCTGGAACGACACGATGCAGACCCCGCTGGAAGCGCCAGCCGCCGCGGTGGCCGAGAGGGCCATTGGCAAACAGGGATGGACGCCGGGGCGGCATGGCCTCTGACGGGTGTACATTGAATGAGATGTCGGCTCCATGACCCCCAAGAGCGTCAGTCTCATGGCCGAATACAACCGCTGGATGAACCAGCGTGTCTACGCGGCTGCAGCGACCCTCCCTGCTGTCGCTTTGACCGCCGAACGTGGCGCATTCTTTGGCTCCATCCTCGGCACGCTGAACCACATCGCTGTGGGTGACACGATCTGGCTGCGGCGGTTCGCGCGCTATCCCGCCGGGTTCGCGTCATTGGTCACGTTGGCCGATGTCCCCCATCCGACTTCGTTGCGGCAGACCCTGGCGCCCG
>JBDKJB010000122.1:0-5828 GCA_039796835.1 Pseudomonadota bacterium
CGCGTCTTCCATACCGAATTCGACGTGCCCGTGCTGATCGAAGGGTATGGCATGAGCGAGATCCCCGGCGCCCTGAACAACCCGTTTGACGGCGAGAAGAAGATCGGCGCCATGGGTCCGCCCAGTCGCCACCCCGATCCTGCAGTCAAGCTGGCAGACGTGAAGATCGTGGACGACCAGGGCCATGAACTGCCCGTCGGCCAGACGGGTGAGCTGGTGGTGCGCACGCCCATCGTCATGCAGGGCTACTACCGGGATGAAGCCCAGACCGAAGCTTCATTCCGGGACGGCTGGTTCCTGACCGGTGACCTGGCTTGGAAAGACGGCGACGGCTATCTGTGGTTTGTGGCCCGCAAGAAGGACATCATCCGCAAGCGTGGCGAAAACATTTCGGGCGCAGAGCTGGACCGCGTGATCGGCAACCACCCTTCCGTGCTGCAGGCCGCTGCCATCCCCACCCCCAGCGAACTGGGCGAGGACGACATCCTGGTGGCAGTGCAATTGCAGGACGGTCACAGCGCCACGCATGAGGAGATTGCCGACTGGTGCCGTCAGCACCTGGCGCCCATCAAGGTACCGCGCTACATCGTGTTTGTGGATGCGTTGCCACTCACCCCCACCAACCGCATCGCCAAGTTCAAGATGCGGGACGACGCCTCCTTGCGCACTCGGGCTGTAGACCTGGGGCCCAGCGGACGGATTGGGGGGCAGCCGACCTGATCAGGTCGCTGCCGACTTGGCTTCCTGCCAGGCGCGCAGCCGCTGATGGGCGGTGGCGCGGGCCTGGGCGATGATGCTGTCGTACCCGGGCCGCTTGGCGGTCAACTCCACCACATAGCCGTTCGGGTCGCGGAAATAGATCGAGTCGATGAAGTGGTGGTCGCTGATGCCACGCACTTCCATACCCGCCGCCTTGCCCTTGGCAAACATCATGCGCAGGTCGTCCTGGGTGACCTCCAGCGCGATGTGAAGGTCAAAGTCATGCTGCCTCTTGAACTCGAAGGGCATATCGGGGGCTTCGAAAAAGGCCAGCGCCGAACCATCGTCCATCTCGAAGAAGGCATGCAGCGTCTTGGTGGCGCGGCCGCTTTTGGTTTCACTGATTTCAAACGCGTTGACCAGCGGAAGGCCGAGAAAGTCTTCGTAGAAGCGTCGCGTTTCTTCAGCATCCCGGCAACGATATGCATTGTGGTGCAATCCTTTGAGCATTTTTTGAATCTTTCCCGTTATCCATCAATCATTCTTAGCTATTAAATCAAATGTTATTTTGGTGGTTTAATGTTTAATTTAGTAATTAAATATTAAACAGCAGAAAATTTTTGTCCCTTCAGGGAAGCGGCAAATCCGTCGAACACCTCGTTCACCTTGGCCCAACTGGGCAGTTTCTTCATGTTGGCCACCCAGCGGGCCACGCTGGGGTAAGCAGCAAAGTCGCAGCCGATCAATTCACCCAAGGTCACGGGACCGATGGCAAAGTAATCGGCGATGGTGATCTGCGGGCCCGCCAGGTAGCCATGGGCGCCGATGTAGTGGTCGTTGAGCACCTGAAGCCAGTATTTTGATTTTTCTCTGCCCCACTCGATGGTGGCTTGATGCGCCTCGTCACTGCGGCGCTTGTGGTGCGGGAACAGTTGCGGATAGGCCATGCCATAGCCGTAGTCTCTGTAAAAACCGGTATTGACCCAGTCCATCACTTCATTGACATGGGCGCGCTTCTGCAAATCGGCAGGGTACAGCGCCTCGAGCTTGAAGCGGTCTGCTAGGTATTTGAGGATGGCGCTGGACTCCGTCATGCGAAAGTCGCCGTCTTCGAGCACTGGCACCTGCCGGCTGGGATTGATCCGGGTGAAGGCCTCGCCATAGTGCTCTCCGGTCATCAGGTCCACGACGACCTCCTCCGACACCGGAAGCTTCTGGTCGGCGATGAACAGGCGCACGGGGCGGCTCACCATCGAGACGGGGTGCATATACAGTTTCATGGTCACAGAGGCTCCTTCAAACAGGGTTGGGACATCAGGCAAACATCTTGGCCATGGCGTGCAACTGGGCGAACTCGGGGGCAAAGCCGTCGATGATGGTCTGCGGGTCGGGGCACAGGCCGGCATCAGTGATGACGCCAAACTGCACGCCGCCGCCATAGCTCAGGATCGACACGCCCATGCCCACCGTGCCGCTCTGCGGCACCCAGAAAAGCGATTCTTCGAGCGTGCTGCCGCAGAACTTCAACTTGTCGCGCGGTCCGGGCACATTGGTCATGACCGCAGTGGTTTTGCGGCTGAACATGCCCAGGAGCGCATCCTGGGCGGGTTTGATCATCAGCCCCGCGATCGCCAGCGTGGCAAAGGCCAGCATGGGCTGCAGGCTGCCTTTGAGCTCACCCATGCGGCGGCGCACCTCGTACACCCGTTCGATCGGGTTGGCCATGCCGATGGGCAGGACCACCGGGGCCAGGCCAAACTGGTTGCCGAGCTTCCAGGCTTCGTCCAGCGGCCGCAGATTGACAGGCACCATGGCGCGGATGGCTTTGCCCTTGACATCGTCGCCGTGTCCGGTGAGGTAGCTGGCAATGGCGCCCGCCACACAGCTCAGCAGGACATCATTGACCGAGCAATTCATGGCCTTGCCCACGGCCTTCACATCGGCCAGGGGAATCGGCGCACACCAAGCCACCTTCTTGGTGGTCCCGGGGGTGCCTTTGAGCCGAGTGGACGAGTCGTCCGGCATGAGCACCAGTGCGGCAGCATCCTGCGCCACTTTCATGGCCAGACGGGCCGCATCCATGCCACCTTCCAGCCCTTTGGCCGGATCAGCCAGCACACTGAGCGATTTGGCTGCGCCTTCGCCTGCCACGCTCAGGGCCCTCACCGCCAGTTGGGTGAGCGGCGACACCAGATGATCTTCGAGCCAATCCTGCGCCGCCTCGGAGGTGTCCGCGGCCTTGGCCTTTTTGCGCCGCATGGGCGGGGCGTCACCGCCATCCACCAGCGACTGGGTGACTGAAATCAGCGCAATGCCATCGGCAATGCAATGGTGGATCCGCACAATCAGGGCGCTTCCGCCCTGGTAGTTTTCGATCAGGTGCATCTGCCACAGAGGGCGCTTGCGGTCCAGGGGCTGGGTGGCCAGTGCGGCGACACGGTCCTGCAAGGCAGATTGCTGGGTCTGCTTTTTTCCCCGCGCAAACTTCTCCACCACCACCTGCTGCTGGATGTCCAGATGTTTGTCGTGGACCCAGGTGGCGCCCGCCGGGTCTTCCACCACCTTCTGCACGAAACGGGGGTATTTGAACAGGCGCTCCTGCACACGCTCCCGCACAGCTTCGACCGAAACCCCCGGCTTGAGCACCCACACGCCCACAATCATCATCAGATTGGCGTCGGAGTCCATGCGCAGCCATGCGGTGTCCACCTTGCTCATGCGTTCGCCGGTGATGCCCAGCGTGCCGCCCACCACCTTGCGCGCGCTGCGGGTTGCACGCCTGGCGGCCTGCTTGGCCGCTTGCCCGGCCTGGGCGGCGGTCTCCGTGACGCGCCCGGCAATGCCGCTCCTGACAATTTTGGTGACCATGAACGCTCCGCTGTGTTGGTGCTGCACCCAATTGTGCCGTCCGGTTAAGATGCTGCGCAAACATCTTCCGCCTGAATGATCCGTCATCGGGCACAGCAACCCTTGAGGAGTTTCCCCCATGGCCGATCTGAAAGCCCGATTCGAAGCCGCCCAAGCCGCCAGCAAACAGCTCAGCGAACGCCCGGACAATGCCACGCTGCTGAAGATCTACTCGCTCTACAAACAGGGCAGCGTGGGTGACAACACCGACAAGAAACCGGGCTTTTCTGACATGGTGGGGCGCGCCAAGTGGGACGCCTGGAACAGCCTCAAGGGCACGTCGTCAGACGATGCCATGCAGCAGTACATCGACCTGATCGAGTCACTGGGCTGACTTTCAGCAGCTTATTTCTTTCTGGCTGCAGCTTTGTTGGCAGCCAATGGCGCCTCGACCAGCAGCGCGTCCAGATTCTTCGCGATCTCTGCCTCGATCCTCCCTTTGAACGCTCCCAGTAGAAAGCCCAGCCTGGCAGTCAGGGCAAACTCCGTAGCGGTCACGCGCAGGGTGCCGTCGGCGCCGGGGCGGGTGAAGCAGACCTCGTCGGTTTTGGCTCCTTCTTCGTAGGTACAGCTCATCTGCAGGTCTTGTTCAGCCTGCTCGGCCCAGCGGTAAGCAACGGCACGGGCCTTGGCCAGGCCCAGCTTGTGTTTGCGCACGATGTGGATGTCAGCCAAAGTGTGTCTCCGGTTCAGGGGGTAGGTGGTGCCGCAGATCGCAGCTGCGCCGAGCGCTCTGCCCGGGGCAGCGCGGCCCATCGCTTGACCGCATCATAAAACGCTGGCCAGGGGCTGTTGCCAGCTGGTACAGCCTTCACCGTCTGTTCGAACAGCGCTTCAAAAGCCGGTACCCAGTCGTCGTACACACCCTGTGCACCGAAGCTGGCGTTGTTGGCACGGGCCACCCACTGGTCGTACCCCGACACGCTGCGCTCGAAGGCTGTGGCCTCCGTTTCGGACTGGCTCTGCCACCGGTGGCGCAATAGCCGCCACTCGTTGCGGAAATCGCCGTACGCTATTTCTTTGGTAGCTGACTTATCACATGGATAAACGGGAATATCCAATTTATTTCCTGAATAATTGCCAAACCCAGGCTGCGCGACGCCTGCGCATGCATACACCTGCTGAAGCCGCGCCCGTGCGCTGCGGGTGAGCTTGCGGAAGTCCTCGCGACGTCTGTTGAAGCGCTCATACTCCGTCCGGGCCAGGGGGCTGGCCCGCTCCGCCAGCCAGCGCCGCCCGCCGATCCGTTCCACCGCGGTGGCAAAGGATTCGTTGAAAGCGGTGTCGCCCTGAACATACAGCACCTGGTGGGCCAGTTCATGGAAAAGCAGCCGTGCCAGCTCGCCTTCAGGGTAATGAATGAAGGTGTTCAGCAAGGGATCTCCGCCCAGCCAGTTGAGCCAGCCAAGCGTGGAGTAGGCAGGCACCCCATAGACGCTGACTTCCAATCCCTGGGAAACCAGCTCGGCCGCCAGGCTCCGTGCTGCCGCCTCATCATAAAAGCCGCGGTAACTCACGCAGCCCACCACCACAAAACACCAGGTCTTGAGTGTCAGGGAGTCGGGCGGGGAAGCCACCACGTTCCACACCACGGCATGCCGCTGCAGATCACCATACCGGCGGTAGCTGGCGTTGTCCGGCAGCATCAGTTCGCGGGAGGCAAATTCGCGGATGCGCTGGCTCAGTTCGAGGCGTTCCTTCAAGGGCGCTGGGGCGCTTGGGTCCGCCAGCCATTCCGGCACAGGCCTTGCGGCATTCATCACGCCCAAATGCCCCTGGATCGACTGCGCGTAGTAGCCGAAGTCTGCACATCCAAGCAGCCCCAGAGCCAACGCGACCACCCCAATTCGAGCGGCGCAGCGCAGAGGGGCCTGTGACCAAGGATGATGCAGCAAGTTTGGCATTGAAAACCAGTTTACGCGGCACACAAAGAAAGGGCTTCGGGCGATTATGGTATTGCGAATCATTCGCATTTATGTTTTATACTATCAGCCAGACACATCGCATCCTCCTTCAATCCCCGCACCCACGTCGAAGAACTTTCATATGCGTCAACGCCCCACCCGTCGCCCGACCGGGAGCCCTGCTCCGACCGCCCATCCCGCCCATCCCGCTGCCGTGCCCCTGGGGGCCATGCTGCTGGCCGGTAGCCTGGGAGCATGGGCGCAAGCCACCGATCCAGCGACCGAAAAGCGCCTGAGCACCGTCACCGTGCAGGAGCA
>JBDKJB010000123.1:0-5811 GCA_039796835.1 Pseudomonadota bacterium
CTGCCCACCGACGGCCATGAGCTGCTGCAACTCGACAACGTGCACCTCACCGCCTACCCGCACCTGTTCAAGAAGCTGCCCTATGACCCGGCGAAGGATTTCGAGCCCCTGGCGCCGCTGTTCAAGGCCTACTTCTTCACGACCGTGGCCACCAACAGCAAATACAAGACCATGGCCGACCTGATCGCAGACGCCAAGGCCAACCCCGGCAAGTTGAACTACGGTTCCTGGTCGGTCGGCAACCCGGTGCACCTGGGCTCTGCCCGCATGGAAATTGCCACCGGCACCGACATGGTCCATGTGATCTTCAAGGAGACTTCACAGCTCTACACCTCGGTCGCCACGGGTGACTTGGCCTTTGCACTGGGCAGCAACGCCACCGCGGGCTCGCTGCAGCGTGCGGGCAAGATCAAGTTCCTGGCTGTGGCCGCGCCCAAGCGTCTGGCCGCCTTCCCGGACGTACCGACCTTCGCCGAATCTGGTGGCCCCAAGGACTTTGAAGTGACCGGCTGGACCACCCTGGTCGCCCCGCCCGGACTGCCCCGCCCCGTGGCTGAAAAGATCCAGCGCGATGTTGCAAAGGCCCTGGCTGAGCCCGACATTCGCGAGAAGTTCATCAGCTTTGGCTACGAGCCCTTCCCCGCCAACCGCGACCAGTTCGGCCAGTACATCAAGGCCGAATCGGTTCGCTTTGCCGAAGTGATCCAGAAAACCAAGGCCGCACTGGACTGACCCCACCCGAGGAATACCATGACCACCTTGTTCAACTTTTCCGGACTGCGCTCCATGACCGCTCACCTTGCACTCGGCCTCGCAGCCAGCCTGGGAGCGGGGGGCGCTGGCGCCCAGGAGCCCACCCTGCGGTTTGACCCGGCCGCCTACACCACGGTGAATGTGACTGTGGACGGTGCGCCCACCACCATCCGGCAGTACAAGGTCGTCTACGTGGCCAAGCCCATCCGGATGGGCAAGTTCCAGTACAACGAACAGACGCGCGGCACCGTAACCCTGGACGACCCGTTCACCTACCAGACCCTGGTCATCTCGGTGCCTGCTTCGGCGGTCAATGACCAAAAGGCAGCCATCTGGATGCGGGTCAACAACGGCGGCTGGTTCGCCAGCGTGGCCACGGGTGCGGCCGCCATGCTCAAGGTGCGCGAGGGAGCCAGCCTGTCTACCACCAGCCTGGATTACAACGCCGCTGCGGCGGCAGCGGCCTTGAAGGCGGGGTATGTGGTGGTGGACGTGGGCAGCCGCAGCCGGGGCATCCGCTCCGAAGACGGTCGCTGGGCCGGCAAATCACCAGCCGCTGTGGTGGACGTCAAGGCAGCCATCCGCTATCTGCGGCTGAACGACAGCCTGATTCCGGGCTCATCGGAACGGATCGTGCTGACCGGTCTCAGCGGCGGCGGTGCGCTCACGGCAGCTGTGGCCGCCAGCGGCAACAGCGCAGACTACCTGCCCTATCTGACCGAGATTGGCGCAGCGGGGGTATCGGGTGGCACCAGCACCCTGCGGGACGATGTGTTTGCCGCCGTGGCTTACGCGCCCATCCAGAACTTGGCCAACATCGACATCGGCTACGAATGGCAGTACCAGGCGATCCGCGACGACAGCAACACGCCGGCACTGAACAGCATCGCCTACACGGCCGGCAAGCAGCCTGCCGCCTCGGCAGCGCTGGCCGCCGCGTTTGCCCCCTACCTGAATGGGCTGAAGCTCAAGCGCCCGGATGGCTCGCCGCTCACCGATGTGAGCCTGAAAGACGCGATCCTCGGCGAATTGAAGCAAGAAATCGAACGCCAGATCGCCAAAGACCCGAACTCTGTGCCCCAGCTTGGGGGGAGCTTCCGCGTGGTGAAGGTGTCTGGCACGCCACCGACGGCCACCTCCGAAGATGTCGTGAACGACTGGCTGACGCTGTCGGGCACTGGGGCGAGCGCCAAGGTCGCCAACATCGACTACGCCAAGTTCCTGCGCTTCCAGTCGACCAACCTGACCATCAATCCGCCCACCACGGCCCGCAGGCTCAAGCCGGTGCCATCCTTTGACACGGTGGGCGTCACCGACATCGCCCCCTGGACCTTGAGCGGCGAAAGCAACCTGTTCGGCAATGAGTTCTTCACCTATTCCAACTACACCGAATGGTCTTGGAACAACAACACGGTGAGGGGCGACGGCAGCGGCGCCGATGACACCGGCAAGACCTGGAAGGACCACATTGCCGCCCACCCGGCGCTGGCCCGGCAGATCAAGCTGATCAACCCGGTGGATTACCTCACTTCGGCGGGCAGCACCCCCGCCCCCTACTGGTATGTGCGGCACGGCATGCTGGACCGCGACACTGCCTTGGCCATGCAGGTGTTGCTGCAGCATGCGCTGAGCAACAACCCCGCAGTCAAGAACCTGGACTTTAAGCTGCCCTACCTGCTGGGCCACACGGGCTTCTCGGACCTGACGGAATCTTTCGCCTGGATCAAGGCCCGGCTGGACGCGCACCCGCAATAGCGGGGTAGCCGTGATCGGCGGAATTCACAAGAGGCGCCATGCGCCCCGGGGCGCTGTATTCTGTGGGCCCCGCTTGAAGATCTGACCCGCCACCATGTTGCCAATCGATGCAGGCATCTACGCCCAGCCCAAGGTCGACTGCCATTGCCACGTCCTCGACCCGGCCCGGCACCCGTATGCGTCGGACGTAGCCTATCGTCCGGCGGGGCAAGAAACCGGCTCGGCGGCGTATTTCACTCACGTTCACCAGGCCTATGGCGTGCACCACGCCCTGCTGGTCGGGCCCAACTCGGGCTATGGCCTGGACAACCGCTGCCTGCTCGACACCATCGCGCAGGCACCGGCGCGCTTCAAGGGCATCGCCGTCGTGCGCCATGACGCCTCGCTGACCGAGCTGCAAGACCTGCAGGCTCAGGGCGTGGTGGGGGTAGCTTTCAACCCGTCTCTGCTCGGGGTGCCGTTCTATGCGTCGGCCGTGCCTCTGTGGGAGCGTCTCGCCAGCCTGAACCTGTTCATCAACCTGCAGATCGAAAAACACCAACTCGCCGAACCGCTGACGGGCAGCCACCGCCTGGTCGACGCCCTGCTGGGCAGTGGTGCCCGAATCCTCATCGATCACTGTGGCCGTCCGGACCTGAGCGTTCAATATTTTGAAAAAATTGGGATAAATTCCTTTACAGAACATCGAAAGATAGCTCCTGGAATCATAGCGATTGAACAACTTGCCCGAAGTGGCCGCGCCTGGATCAAGCTCTCGGGCTACGCCAAATTCTCGGCGCAGGAGTTCCCCTTCACCGACACCACCGCGCATCTGCACTGGCTGCTGCAGACCTTCGGCCCCGCGCGCTGCCTGTGGGCCTCGGACTGGCCTTTTCTCAAGGCCCCTTACCGCCTGGACTACGGGCCGCTGTTGCAGCTCTTCGCGGCCACGGTGCCTGATGCCAAAGCACAGCAGCAGATTCTTTGGGACAACCCGCGTTTGTTGTTCGGGTTCTGATTCACTACTGCTCCTTGTGGTCCGCCCCGCGCCCTGGCTGCGGCGGGTGGGCGATTTGTGTTGCAGCCTTGAATCGTTGAACAAATCCGGGGATCGGGTCCCGCGCAGCGGGACGACGAAGGCGGGAGTGTTTGAACGGAGCGAAGCGCAGTGAGTTGCCCGCCGACCCCGGATTTTTCGGCGATTCAAGGTCGCCTGGAGCGCAGCGGAAGGTCTGCAACACCATGAGCCTGCACGCCGCAGCCGGGGCTCGGGGCGGACTATGGGGCGCAGTCACCCAGCGTACATGTACCCCCGCGACCAAGGCGTGGGATTGAACGAAGGCGCCACGCCGGCCTTGCAGGCCAGGATCTGGTGCAGGCTGATCCAGTTCTGCTCGAACGCCCAGGCGCAGCCGGCCAGGTAGATGCGCCAGATGCGGAAGGTCTTTTCTTCCACCAGGCCGCGCAGCGCGGTGGCCTTGTCTTCGTAGTTGCGCGCCCACAGGGCCAGGGTGCGGGCGTAGTGGCGGCGCAGGGTTTCCACGTCCAGGGTCTCCAGCCCCGCCTCCTGCATGCTGCGCACGGCCAGGCTCAGGTGCGGCAGTTCGCCCTGCGGGAACACGTATTTGTCGATGAACTCGGCCGCGCCCAGCGGCGTGTTGCCGCTGCCAGGGTCGGTGCTGGTGATGCCGTGGTTCATGACCAGGCCACCATCTTTCAGCAGGCCACAGATCGCGCCGAAGTAGGCCGTCAGGTGCTGCAGGCCCACATGCTCGAACATGCCGATCGAGGTGATCTTGTCGAACTGCCCGTCCAACGGCAGCTCCCGGTAGTCAAGGATGCGGATCTCCACACGGTCTTGCAGGCCGGCCGCCTTCACGCGCTCTTCGGCCAGCGCGGCCTGCTCCTTCGAGAGCGTGATGCCAAGCACCTGGGCGCCGAACTTCTCCGCCGCGCGGATCGCCAGAGCGCCCCAGCCGCAGCCGATGTCGAGCAGCTTCTCGCCGGGCTTGAGCATGATCTTGGTCAGCACGTGGTCGAGCTTGGCCAGCTGTGCTGCCTCCAGAGTCTCCGTGCCCGTCGGGAAGTAGGCGCAGGAATACACCATGCGCTCGTCCAGCACTGGCCATAGAAGGCGTTCGACACGTCGTAGTGGTACGACACCGCCTTTTTGTCGCCCGCCACGTCGTGACGCGAAGGGGCCATGGCGCGGGCCAGCGAGGTCAAGGCACTTTGGGCCAATCCCCGCTTTGCACGCTCATTGGCCGTGGCGAGCAGTCCGGCCGCTTCGACCACGTCGGGCAACAGGCCGTCCATGTCAAACAGCCCATTCACATAAGCTTCAGCCAGGTTGGCAAGGGTGGGGTCGAGGAAGCACACCAGGCCTTGAGGCGATTTCAGCCGAACCGTGACGCGCGGCTGCCGCCCCAGGTCGCACGGGGTTCCGTCCCACAACACCAGCCGCACAGGGATGTCCCCTTGCGGCTTGAGGAAGTTAGCCACCCGTTCCAGCACCCGAGCCCTCCCGTCCGCGCAGCAAACCGACGATGTGCGGATTCTGCACAGCTTGCGCGCATGCGCGCAAGCTGTGCCGGTCAGGTGGGATGCAGCCGGGGGTCAGGCGGGAACGACGCCAGCCTTCTTCACGAGCGCTGCATAGCGTGCCAGTTCGGTTTTGAAATGGGCCAGGGCGACTTCCGGCGTGCTGATCTGGATGGTGTTGCCCTGCTTGGCCATGGCCTCCTTGACCTCAGCAGTTGCGAAGGCGGTGGCCAGCGCACCCTGAATCCGCTTGACCTGCTCCGGTGCCAAGCCTTTGGGGCCCACGGCTGCGATCCAGCCTTCCACCAGATACTTGGGAAAGCCTGCTTCGGCTGAGGTCGGGATGTCCGGTGCGGCCGCAATGCGGGCCGGTGCCGACACGCACAGGGCGCGTACGTTGCCGGCCTTCACCTGCCCTGCCACCGCCGGCAGGGCACCCACGCCCCAGTCCACCTGCCCCCCCACGATGTCCTGCAGCATCGGGCCAAAGGCACGGTACGGGATGTGGGTGGAAAAGGTGCCACTCACGTCCTTGAACAGCTCAGCGGCCAGGTGCAGGATGGTGCCGTTGCCGCTGGACGCGTAGTTGTATTTGCCGGGGTTGGCCTTGAGCATCGCCGCAAACTCTTTCAGGTCCTTGGCCGGCACTTTCGGGTTGACCACCAGCACCAGAGGTGTCGCGCCAATGATGGCGATGGGGGTGATGTCGTTGACCGGGTCGAAGGGCACCGACTTGAGCACGCTGGGGTAGATCACGTGGTTGTTGGACACCATGGACAGCGT
>JBDKJB010000124.1:0-5776 GCA_039796835.1 Pseudomonadota bacterium
ACTCCCAGGCTCGCACGGGGGCTTGCGGGCTGCTGTGAAGCCGCACCAGCTGCAGGGTGTTCTCGGTCAAGCGCGACAAATAGCGGGCCTCCCCTTCGACGATGTCCAGCATGCGCCCCCGGTCGTCTTCTGCCAACCGGTTGGCCTGCGTTCGCAAGGAGGAAGTGGCCGCCACAATGGCCGCAAGGGGTGTGCGCAGATCGTGTGAGACAGCCGCCAAAAAGGTTGCCTGCAACTGCTGACGGTCGGCCTCGGCCCGCGCCTGCGCGACAGACTGCGCCAAGTGCAGGCGGTCTGCCGCTTCACCCACCAGCGTGGCGATGGCTTGTGCGTGCTCGCGGCCCGCGTGGTCTGAGGCATTGGCTGGACGGACACAGGCAGCACCACTGGCGTGTCCCATTGCACCGACCGGCAGGTACCAGGCATTCAGGCCGGGCCAGCGGCCTGTACCTGGCCCCAGGACAGCTCGCTCCCGGAGGCAGGCTTTGAGTCCGTCGGCGTCCAGCCCCGCCCGGGCCAGCGGCGCCGTGGTGACTGCCCCTTGCGGCAAGAACGACTCTTTGAACCACAGTTGGCTGGGGCCGGCGAAGGCTTCATTCAGGGCACCCTGCCCCAGTGCGTGAATCGCCTCTGCTCCGTCGGCGCCTGCCAAACCGACTGCTAAGACTTGCAATTGCCGGGCGCGCCCTTCGCTCAAACGGACTTGCGCGCTTTCCCTGCGCAGGCTCGCAGTCAAATGACTGATGGTGAGGGCTACCACCAGCATCGCGGCCAACGCGACCAGATGTTCTCGGCTTTCCACTTCAAAGGTAAACCGCGGAGGCACAAAGAAAAAGTTCAGCGCCGTGACCGCCGCCACCGCTCCCACTGCAGAAGGGATCCAGTCGACGCGGGCGGCACATAAAGCGACGACCAGAACATACAGCATGGCTTGACTGGTCAGGCTCAATTCACCACCCAACCACAAACCGGCCAATGTGGCCGCGGCCAGTAGGCAGGCCACCCACAACCACTGGCGGAAGTTCGAAAATTTGGACATGGCAGTGTCTTAGCGTTTCCGACCAAGTCAGCCTAACACCAGGTGCATCAGGATTGCATCAGGACACTCGGCAAAGGCCTCAATCCCACCTGGGAATCGCCTCGTCCCGCAGTTGGCCGCGCAGGTCGGCGTAGTTGGGCAGCACACTGGCCACGGTGTCCCAGAAGGCCGGGCTGTGGTTCATCTCGCGCAGGTGGCTCAGCTCATGCGCCACCACGTAGTCGATGGCCGACGGACTGAAGTGGATCAGGCGCCAGTTCAGGCGGATGGAGCCGTCAGCGCTGGCACTGCCCCAGCGCGTGCCGGCGCTGCTCAGGCTCAGTTTGCGCCATTGCACCTGCAGCAGCGGGGCGAAGTGGTCGAGCCGCTCGGTGAAGCGCTGCCGGGCCTGCTTCATCAGCCAGGCCTGCACGGCGTCCTGGATCTGCTGCGGCGTGGCCTGCTGCGGCAGCGCCACATGCAGGGTGTGGCGCGGCACGCCCGCCAGGCTCAGATTGGGCTGCGCGGCATCGCTGTGCAGCACCGCGCCCACGCCGTCAAAGCCATGCCGCGGATCCAGCACCACGATCACCGGCTCCCCCAGGAACGGGATCGTGGCGCCGTCGCGCCATTGGATGCGGTTGGCTTCGAGCTTGCCCTGCCGTTCCTGCTGCTCGGCCAGCTTTTTCAGGATCCAGGCCGATTTTTCCTGCAGGGTCTGCTCCACCATCGACAGAGCGACCCACTTGGGCGCGCTGACCACCAGGCCCTCGGCCCCCACCACCATGCCGATCGAACGGCGTTTGGCGCGACGGAATTCATAGGCCACCACAGCGTTGCCCAAACGGCTTTCACGGTTGGCACGCGGATGACTGAACGCCATCGGTCCAATCACTTCAACAAACGAATTTGATGAATTTTGGTTCGATACAGATATGTTTTTTATATCTGATGAATGTTTTTGATTGTCGGAAAATTTCTGTTTTTCCGTTTGATTTTTAATTTTGTCAAATATTTCAGATGCCGCAGGCTCAGCGCCAAACAGATCCAAAGCCAGCTGCACCAAGGCACGCATGGGTTTCAAGCTTTGGTGGCATCCGCCGCCGGGCCGCGGGCATACGCCTCGGGGTCCAGGCGCTGCATCTCGGATTCAATCCAGGCCTGCACTTCGGCCATCAGCTCGTCCGGGTCACGCCCCACGCTCGGAATGGGCCGGCCAATCGACACATCCACCATGCCCGGAGTTTTGACAAAGGCCTTGCGCGGCCAGCATTTGGCTGAGGTGACCGCGATCGGCACCACGGGCGCGCCGGTGGCGATGGCCAGGCGCGTGCCGCCGGTCTTGTAGGTGCCCACCTGTCCCCGCGGAATGCGCGTGCCCTCGGGGAACATGATGACCCACACGCCTTTTTTCAGCAGGCGCGTGCCCTGCTCGGCCACCTTTTCAAAGGCTTGCTTGCCCAGCTTGCGGTCGATGTGGATCATGTCCACGAGGCCGATGCCCCAGCCGAAGAAGGGCAAGTACAGCAGCTCCTTCTTGAACACGTAGGCCAAATCACGCGGCATGATGATCGGCATCAGGAAGGTCTCGTACTGCGACTGGTGCTTGGCCAGCAGGATCGCGGGCAGGGGCTGGCCGTCCGGGCCATTCCCGGTGGGCAGGTTCTCCATCCCCTGCACCCGCCACTGCACGCCGCAGATGGCACGCAGGCCAAAGATCGCGCGACGCAAGAAGAAGCAAGCCGCCTGCCACTGATGCTCTTTGCTGGCAAAAGGCGCCATCACCACCATATAGATGGCCGTGGGCACCACCCACAGGCCCATCCACAGCACGTGGATGAAAGAACGCAGAAACGCCATGGTTGCGGGCCTTGTCTGTGGAAGCTAGTGCACGATGGCCGAGTGCTCGAAGTCCGGCTGCGTTTCGAGCAGGTGCTCGGCGAAGGCGGCCAGATCCTCATGCACCCGGGTGTGCGCCGGAAACTCGGGGGGCAGGGGCTGACCACGCAAGCGTTCGCCATTGCCGGTCAGCACCAGGTGGGGCTCACAGCCAGCAGCGACAGCGGCGATCAAGTCACGCGCCGAATCGCCCACCGCCGGCACACGGGCCAGGTCCACCCCATAGCGCTCGCCAATCTGCTCGAACAGGCCGGGCAGAGGCTTGCGGCAGTGGCAGTGGTCGTCGGGCGTGTGCGGACAATAGAACACGGCGTCCACACGCCCCCCCACCTGCGCCAGCAGCTGGTACATCTTGGCATGCATGGCATTGAGCGCCGTCATGTCGAACAGGCCTCGGCCCAGCCCGCTCTGGTTCGACGCCAGCACCACATGCCAGCCTGCCTGGTTGAGCTGTGCAATGGCCTCCAGCGCACCGGGCAGCGGCGTCCACTCGTCGGGCGACTTGATGTAGTCGGTGCTGTCGGCATTGATGGTGCCGTCGCGATCGAGGATGAGGAGTTTCATGGCAGCGCCCTCGCGTCTTCAGGCCGCAAGTTTGGAGAGATCCGCCACGCGGTTCATCTCGGCGTGCAGCAGGGCCAGCAGGCCTAGGCGGTTGGCACGCACGGTCGGGTCGTCGGCGTTGACCATCACCTGGTCGAAGAAGGCATCGACCGGGGCCTTGAGCGCGGCCAATGCCTGCAGGCTTTCGGTGTAATGACCACTTTCAAAGAGCGGCCGACCCCGGGCAGCGACTGAATTCAGTGCGTCGTGCAGGGCCTTCTCGGCCGGCTCGGCCAACTTGGCAGTGTTCACCTGGGCTTGTACCGCGCCGTCGACTTTCTTCAGGATGTTGCCCACGCGCTTGTTGGCCGCAGCGAGCGCGGGCGCTTCGGGCAACGCAGCGAAGGCACGTACAGCCGCGAGGCGCTTGGGGATTTGACCCCACATCGGACGCAGCGCGACAACGGCGTCAACCTCCTGTGCGGTGGAGCCCTGGTCGCGCAGATAGCCCGACACGCGCTCGTAGACGAAGGTCAGCAGTTGCTCGTTGCTCTGCGCGGCGTTGGGCAGCATCTCGCCAAAGGCGGCGCTGGCCGTCGCTACCAGGTCGGGCAGATGCAGCGGCAGGCCTTTTTCGACCAGCATCCGCACCACTCCCAGCGCATGCCGACGCAACGCAAACGGGTCCTTGTCGCCGCTGGGCAGGTTGCCGATGCCGAACATACCGACCAGGGTTTCGAGCTTGTCGGCCAGCGCCAGCACCGTGCCCGTGTGGTTGCGCGGCAGGGCGTCCCCGGCGAAGCGCGGCTTGTAATGGTCTTCGATGGCGACCGCCACGCCGTCGCGCAGGCCCTCGGCACGGGCGTAATAGCCACCCATGATGCCCTGCAGTTCGGGGAACTCACCCACCATGTCGGTCAGCAGGTCGGTCTTGGCCAGGCGCGCGGCCTGCGCGACCTTGCTGGCCAGCACGTCGAACTCGTCCTTGGCCTGCACCGTGAACGGCGTCGTCGCCATGCGCAATTGTTCAACGATGCCATGGGCAATCGCGGCCACGCGCTGCATACGGTCGCCCTGTGTGCCGAGCTTGTTGTGATAGACCACGCGGGCCAGGCCCTCGACACGCGATTCGAGCGTCTTCTTGCGGTCCTGGTCAAAGAAGAACTTGGCATCGGCCAGACGCGGGCGCACCACGCGCTCGTTGCCCTGCACCACCGCCGACGCATCGTCCGGGCGGATGTTGCTGACCACCAGGAATTTGTGGGTCAGCTTGCCCTGCACGTCGAGCAGCGGAAAGTACTTCTGGTTGGCCTTCATCGTGAGGATGAGGCATTCCTGCGGCACGCCCAGGTATTCCTTCTCGAACTGGCAGACCAGAACGTTGGGGCGCTCCACCAGGGCCGTGACTTCGTCGAGCAGCGCATCGTCGTCGATGGGTTTGCAGCCTCCACCAATCTTGGCTGCCGCTGCGGCGAGCTGACGCGCAATCTCGGCCTTGCGCGCCTCGAAGCTGGCGATCACCGCGCCATCGCGCTCCAGCGTCTCGGCGTAGGCATCCGCGTCGGCGATGACCACTGACGACTTCGCTGCCTCGAAGCGATGGCCCTGCGTGGTGTTGCCCGCCGCCAGGCCGAGCGCCGTCACCGGCATCACATCGGCGCCATGCAAGGCCACCAGCCCGTGCGCGGGGCGCACGAAGCTCACGCTCGTCCAGCCCGGCAGTTCGCAGCCCTGCTCCAGCTGGTAGCTCATCACCTTCGGGATGGGCAGCTTGGCAATCGCTTCGGCCAACGCCTTCTGCAAGCCTTCGGCCAGCGTGGCACCCTTGGCCGTGCTCTCGTAGAACAAGGCCTCGGCCTTGCCGTCCATGGCGCGCCTGAGCTTGCCAACAGCCGAGGAATCAGCGCCCAAAGCCTGGAGCTTTTTGAGCAGCGCTGGAGTCGCTTGCCCGCCGGCGTCCAGGCCAACAGAAACCGGCATGAGCTTCTGCGACACGGCTTTGTCAGCCGCCTGCTGGGCCACATGTGTGACGTGCGCGGCCAGGCGGCGCGGCGACGCAAAAGCGGTCAGCTTGGAATCCGCCGCCGCCAGGCCTTGCGCCTTGAGCTGCTCGTGCAGCACCGTGGCAAAGGCATCCCCCAGCTTCCGCAGCGCCTTGGGGGGCAGCTCTTCCACAAACAGTTCGACAAGGAGGTTCTTTGTTGTCATTGTTCTGTACCCCGGCTCACGCCGCTTTCTTCTCGATCTGCGCCACCCACTCGCGCGGGGCCATCGGGTAGCCCAGGCGTTCGCGGCTGTCCACGTAACTCTGCGCCA
>JBDKJB010000125.1:0-5738 GCA_039796835.1 Pseudomonadota bacterium
CCGGAACCCAGAAAGCCGGTCAGGATGGTAGCGGGGATCAAGCTCATGGAGGCCTCAGTTTCGCGGGCATGAATTGTGCCCGAAGATTGGGGCAGGTGACCTCATTCCAAGAGCCAGGAGGCGTCGGCACCGTCGGGGGTACGCCCCCTTGCCTTCCGGAGGGCTTTACTCTAAGCTGAGTTCAATTAAGAAAGTCATTTGCATGAATGCTCACACTGCTCCCGAAGACCTGGCCCCTTTTGGGGAAGATTACGGTCCACTGCTCACTGGGGTCTACGCCCCGGTATTTGCCGAACTGAACGTCACAGACTTGAAAGTGCTCAAGGGCAGCATTCCCAAAGACCTGAACGGGGTCTATTTGCGCGCCGGTCCCAACCCGCGCTATGCACCCAACGGGCGCTATCACCCGTTTGATGGAGACGGCATGGTGCACTCTGCGCATTTTGAACAGGGTCGGCTCACCTACCGGAATCGCTGGGTTCGAACCGATGGCTTCAAGGAAGAACAGCGAGCCGGCCAGTCCACCCACCATGGCATCCGCGAGACGCTGAAGGGTCGCACCGACAAACGCCTGAAAGACACCGCCAACACCGACCTGGTGGGCCACCGTGGCCGGGTGCTGGCCCTGTGGTACCTGTCAGGGGATGCCTACGAAATCGACCCCATCACGTTGGAAACCCTGGGCAAATCTGCCGCCATTGCCGACAGCGGTGGCCGGATTTCAGCCCACGCCAAGGTGGATGAAGTCACCGAAGAGCTGATGTTTTTCGACTACGGCAGTGACCCGCCCTACATGCACTACGGCGTCATCGGTGCCGATGGCAAGCTGAAGCATTACGTGCCGATCGACCTGCCCGGCCCGCGGCTGCCGCATGACATGGCGGTGACTGAACACCATTCGGTGCTGCATGATCTGCCGCTGTTCCACGACCATGACGCCATGGCCCTGGGCCGACACAAGATTGAGTTCCACCCGGAACTGTCCACCCGCTTCGGCGTGATTCCGCGCTTTGGCGCCCCGAACAGCATCCGCTGGTTCAGCTTCACGCCCTGTTACCTCTATCACGTGGTCAATGCCTGGGAAGAAAGCGACGCCCGGGGTGACTGGGTCGTGATGGTGGGCTGTCGCTACATGCCGAGCCTGGACGCCCGGGGCGACATCGACGCACTGCGCACTGCGCGCAATGTGGCTGAACTGGTCATGAACGCACGCCTGTGGGTCTGGAAGATGAACATCAGCACCGGCGAGACCGTGGAGCATGTGCTCAATGAGCGATACAACGCCGAGTTCCCGTCATTCAATGCCCGCAAGACCGGGCGCAAAACACGATTTGGCTACCTGGTGGACCACTCGGAGAGCACCACCCTGCAGTGGACCGGTCTGCGCAAGTTCGACCTCGACACAGGCGCCGACCTGGGGGGCTGGTCAGACAACCCGGAACACAGCTGGTACTCGGAGCCCTGGTTTGCCGAAGCCGACAAGCCCACGGCGGAAGACGACGGTTACCTGATCGCCTTTCAGTGGAACGACGCCGCCCAGCTCCAGACTTTGGACATTTTTGATGCACATGACCTCACTCGCGGGCCCGTCGCCCAGGTCGAGCTTCCACAACGCCTGCCGGTGGGCTTTCACGCCTGCTGGATTGCCAAAGACCGCCTGGCGGCCAGAGCCTGATATCGACCATGCGGTATGCCGGTTTCCCGCTCCGCCTGCCGGTGGTGGCAGCGCCCATGTTTCTGGTTTCAGGCCCGGATTGGGTGCTGGCAGCGTGCCGCGCTGGCATTGCCGGAGCGTTCCCGACACCCAATGCCCGACCCGTTTCTCAACTGTTCCAATGGATGCAGCACATCACGGAAGGCCTGGCCCGAGCCCGGGACGCGCTCGGTGGCGACCTGCTCGGGCCGTGGTGCGCGAACCTGGTCACACACTCCTCCAACACCCGCCTGCGTGAAGACCTGGAGCTCATTGCCAAGTTCAAACCCCCCATCGTGGTCACCGCCCTGGGTAGCCCCAAGCCCGCCGTCGACGTGGTGCACGCCTATGGCGGGGTGGTGATCGCCGATGTCGTCAATCTGACCTTGGCACGCAAAGCGGTGCATGCCGGGGCAGACGGCCTCGCCTGCGTCAGCGCGGGAGCTGGTGGACACACCGGATTTTTGTCACCCTTTGCATTTGTCCGTGCCGTGCGCGAGTTTTTCGACGGCACGGTCATTGTGGGCGGCGGCATCAGCGATGGCTGGGGCGTTGCCGGGGCCATCGCCTGCGGTGCTGACCTGGTCTATATGGGCACGCGCTTCATCGCCACTCAGGAGAGTCTGGCGCCGGCTGCCTACAAGCAGATGCTGGTGGACTGCACCGTCGATGACCTGGTGGTCAGTGCCGGCGTGACCGGCACGCCAGCGAGCTGGCTCAAGCCTTCGCTGCGCAGCAATGGCTACGACCCCGACAACCTGCCCAGCGCTCCGGACCGCCATTACGACAGCCAAAACATGGCCGGAAAAAAGTGGATGGACGTCTGGGCAGCCGGGCAAGGCCTGGGGCAGATCAAATCGGTGCAACCCCTCGCCAAAGTGGTTGATCGGCTGGCGTCAGAGTACGACATCGCCCGCACACGCATGGCATCGATGTGAAGGAATCCAACATGGCTCATCCAGCCCCAGCCCCTACCTACATCCTGGGCGGCTACCAGACTGACTTTGCCAAAGCCTGGGCACGCAACGGACAGGACATGTCCGACATGACTCGGGAAGCCACCCTGGGCGCGCTGGAGGCCTGTTCTCTGTCAGCCCAGTCCATTGCCAGCATCCATGTGGGCAACGCCTTCGGTGAACTGCAGCGCCAGCAGGCGCATCTGGGTTCGATGGTGGCCCAGGTGGTGCCCGAGCTGTGGGGTGTGCCGGCCATGCGCCACGAAGGCGCCTGCGCGTCTTCTTCGCTGGCGGTGCTGACGGCCATGGCAGAGATCGAAGCCGGCCGTTATGACTGCGTGCTGGTGCTGGGCGTGGAGGAATTCAAAAACCTGCCCGGAGACCAGGCCTCGGTCAACCAGAATGCCGCCGCCTGGCAGGGCCACGAAGACATCGATTGCACCTTCATGTGGCCGGCGGCTTTCGGCCTGCTGGCGCAGGAGTACGAGCGCCGTTACGGCCTGGACCGCAAGCACCTGAACCGCATTGCCGAGCTCAACTATGGCAATGCCAAACGCAACCCGCTGGCGCAAACCCGCAAATGGCAGTTTGACGCGCTGAGCTTCACCGATGACGACCAGGCCAACCCGGTGATCGAGCCGGGCACACGGCGCCAGGACTGCGGGCAAATCACCGACGGCGCCTGCGCAGTGGTGCTGGCCTCGCACAAGTTTGCGCAGCAGCATGCCAGGACGCTGGGGGCTCCGATGGACTCACTGCCCCGCATCGCGGGTTGGGGCCACCACAATGCCGGGCTGAAGTTCAAGGACAAGCTGGAACGCGACCGCAGCGCCACCCATGTGTTCCCGCATGTGCGCCAGACCCTTGAAGACGCCTGGCGGCGCGCCGGCATCGGTGGCATTGGCGACATCCATGGTGTGGAAACCCACGACTGTTTCACCACCACCGAGTACATGGCCATCGACCACCTGGGTCTGACCCCACCCGGCCAGAGCTGGCAGGCGGTGGAAGACGGGCGCATCGAGCTTGGCGGCGCGTGCCCAATCAACATGAGCGGCGGCCTGATCGGGTGTGGTCACCCCGTTGGCGCCACCGGCGTGCGGATGCTGTTCGATGCCGCCCGCCAGGTCAGCGGCACGGCGGGCGACTGCCAGATTGAAGGCGCCCAGCGCATCCAGACCCTCAACATCGGTGGCTCCTGCGCCACCGTGGTCAGTTTTGTGGTGACTGGCGCCGATTGACGCTCGATCTGGATTTGACGCGCGACGCGCTGGCCAGCAGCACCTTGAGCCATGGCCTGCAGGTCATGGGTGACCGCTGGTCGGTGGCGCTGATCCTCCACGCTTTTCTGGGGGTGAAGCGGTTTGGCGACTGGCAGGCCCGGCTGGGCATCCCCCGCCACACCCTGACCGGTCGTTTGAAAGACCTGGTCGGCCTGGGACTGATGGAACTGCGGCCCTATCAGCACAAGCCCCTCCGGCAGGCCTACCACCTCACCGACAAGGGACTGGCACTCTATCCCCAGGTGTTGATGATGTGGGCGTGGGAGCGGCGCTGGGGGTCTCGCGAACTGGCGTTGCCCCAGATCTTGATGCACCGCCTCTGTGGACATGCTTTTGTGCCTGAACTGCACTGTGCGGCCTGCAGCGGAAAAGCCGGCATCGCTGACCTGCACCTGTCATTGACAGTGAATCAGGCGCTTCTGGAGCAGGCACCCGCACGCCGACGCGGTGCCCGCCTGACGGCGCAGGCCAGCGCCGAGATGGGCCTGGGATTGCGGGTGGACCGCTGGGCGCTGCTGATTGTGTCCAGCGTCATGCTGGGTTGTCATCATTTTGACCAGCTCAGTCATGTGCTGCGCATCGGCAGCAGCGTGCTGGCCCGGCGCCTGGCCGACATGGTGGCCAGCGGCCTGCTGCGGTGCCAGCCTGACCTGGCAGATGCACGGCGCATGGTGTACCGGCTCACGCCCGCCAGCCGCGATCTGTTTGGCTACATCATCTGCTTTGCAAGCTGGGCTTCCAGCACACACCTGCAGCAACCCAGTTCAATCCGGCCCACCCACCGGGCCTGCGGACATGCCTTTGTCCCCCGGGTCGCCTGCAGCCATTGCCAGGCCACCCTGGCCCCGCACGCAGTCAGCTTCGCGACCCCCGGCGCACCACCACCAGGCCCTTGAGGTACTCGCCTTCCGGGAATTCCAGGGTCATGGGGTGGTCTGGCGCGGCACCCAGGCGCTCGACGATGACGCCGTTGACGCCCGCATCCGCCCCGGCGCTGGCCACGATCTTGTGGAACAGGTCCGCGCTGATGCCACCACTGCAGCTGTAGGTGTGGAGCAGTCCGCCGGGACGCAGCAGTTTCAGGCCCAGGCGATTGATGTCCTTGTACGCGCGAGCTGCCCGCTCAGCATGCGCAACAGTGGGCGCTAACTTGGGCGGATCGAGCACGATGGCGTCAAATTGCCGCCCTTCGGCCAGAAAGCGGCGCAGCGTGGCGTTGACATCGGCGTCCAGCCAGGTGGCCTGGCTGGCGTCCAGGCCGTTCAAGCTCAGATTCCGTGCGGCCTGCGCCAGCGCTGGGGCCGACGAGTCGACCGAGGTGACGTGTGCTCCCGGTGCATCGCCCAGGGCCATCAGCGCAGCCACAGTGAAGCCACCGGTGTAGCAATAGCAGTTCAACACCTCGGCATGGGGCAGGCCCGCCGCCCTGCGCCGCGCCAGCTCGTCGTGGAACTTGCGGCGGTTGTCGCGCTGGTCCAGATAGAAGCCGGTCTTGTGACCTTCGGCCATGGAAATGGCCAGCTTCCAGTGGTGTTCGTCGATCACCTGTTCGGTGTCTGCGTCCACTCCATCGCCACCGCGCAGCCAGCCCGTGGCGTCGGGCAGGCCTTCCAGGGCACGGCTGGAGGCGTCGGAGCGTTCGTAGATCTTGCTGCAGCCTGTGGCTTGCATCAGGGCGTCACAGATGACGGTCTTCCAGCGCTCCACCCCCGCCGCGCCGAACTGCGCCACCAGGGTGTCGCCATAGCGGTCCACCACCAGACCCGGCAGGCCGTCGGCCTCTCCATGAATAAGTCTTCTGGCAGA
>JBDKJB010000126.1:0-5736 GCA_039796835.1 Pseudomonadota bacterium
AACATGAGCAGAGATGAGCACAACCAACAGAAAAAAAGCAACTCTCATGGCTCTGAAGCCGAAATGGCATCGCCGGCAGTTACAACAACGATAGCAGGCAGATTATCATGCCGCCAACGCATTCCGCAACTCTGCAGCGCACAGACGTACCGCAGCGTTGGCTTCAGTGAACACTTTGCTCATGGTGATGAAGCCATGGATCTGCCGCTCGAAGCAGACGTAGCTGGTTTTCACCCCACTGGCGGCCAGTTTGTCAGCATACAGCAGACCTTCGTCGCGCAGGGGGTCGAAGCCCGCAGTCAGCACCAGGGCCGGCGGCAGATTTTTGTGGTCTGCGGCCAGCAGCGGTGAGGCGCGCCAATCCTCGTGCACTGCCGCATTCCCACCCGTGTAATGGCCCTGGAAATACGCCATGGTGGCTTGTTCCAGCAGGTAGCCCGTGCCGTTGCTGGTGATCGAGGGTGTGAGCTGCCGCATGTCGACTGCCGGATAGATGAGCAACTGAAAGGCAATGGGCAGGTCCCCAGCATCCCGGGCCAGGAGGCTCACCACAGCGGCCAGATTGCCGCCGGCGCTATCGCCACCCACGGCGAGGCGCTGGGCGTCAACCTTCAAGGCTGCCGCGTTGGCCACCACCCAGCGTGTCGCCGCATAGGCGTCTTCCACCGCCGCCGGGAAGATGCCTTCCGGCGCCAGGCGGTAGTGCACGGCAAGGACCGCACAGCCTGCGGCGTTGGCCAGCTGGCGACAGAGCACGTCATGGGTGTCGAGGTCGCCGATGACCCAGCCGCCACCGTGGTAGTACACCAGCACGGGCAGCACGTCGCTGGCCGTTGAGTCGGCTGGCCGGTATTGGCGCAGTGGGATGGCCCCGGCCGGCCCGGGCGCAGACAACTCTTGCACCGAAGCCACCTCCGGTGGCTGCGGCTGGGTGACACTGCGGCGCTCCACATAAAACTGCCGCGCCTGCGCAAATGGCAGCGTGTGCGTGGGCGGTACGCCCTTTTGAACCATCAGGTCGAGCAGAAAGCGGGCTTCGGGGTGCAGCATGGATGCTCCTTTTTCAGCAGCTGATTGCGGCCGTCAGTCGACGATTTTGACCCAAGATCCATCAAAGCCCCAGACCTCATGTCGCACGTGCGCGCCGCGTCCGCACCGCTTCGCTCAAAGTCTGCAGCAGGCCCAGCGATTGCTCCCAGCTGATGCAAGCGTCGGTGATGCTCTGGCCCGGCTTCAACACTGCCGGGTTGTCCTTGCCGGGCGTGAACTTCTGCGCACCGGCATGCAGATGGCTTTCGACCATCACGCCGAACACGCTGTGGCTGCCACCGGCGATCTGCGTGGCGATATCTTTCGCCACGTCGATCTGCCGGTCATGCTGCTTGCTGCTGTTGGCATGGCTGCAATCCACCATCAGGGTCTCGGGCAGGCCAGCCTTCTTCAGGTCCGCGCAGGCGGCAGCCACGCTGGCCGCGTCGTAATTCGGCACCTTGCCGCCGCGAAGGATGACGTGGCAGTCCCGGTTGCCGTTGGTCTGCACGATGGCCACCTGGCCATTCTTGTGGACCGACAGGAAGTGGTGCCCACCAGCAGCAGCCTGGATAGCGTCGGTGGCGATCTTGATGTTGCCGTCGGTACCGTTCTTGAAGCCGATCGGCGCGGACAGGCCCGAGGCCAGCTCGCGGTGCACCTGACTTTCGGTGGTGCGCGCGCCGATGGCGCCCCAGGCGATCAGGTCGCCCAGATACTGCGGCGAGATCACGTCGAGGAACTCGCTGCCCGCCGGCAGGCCCAGGCGGTTGATGTCGATCAGCAGCTGCCGGGCGATGCGCAAACCCTCGTCGATGCGGTAGGTCTCATTGAGGTAAGGGTCGTTGATGAGGCCCTTCCAGCCCACCGTGGTGCGCGGCTTTTCGAAGTACACACGCATCACGATCTCGAGCGTGTCGGCGTGGTTGTCGCGCTCGGCCTTGAGGCGGCGGGCGTATTCCATCGCCGCCACGGGGTCGTGGATGGAACAGGGGCCGATCACCACCAGCAGACGGTCGTCGTGGCCTGCCATGATGTCCTGGATCTTGCGCCGCGTGCCGGCGATCAGCGCCTCCACCGGCGAACCGCTGATCGGGAAGAAGCGGATCAGATGCTCGGGCGGCGGCAGCACGTTGATCTCCTTGATGCGGTTGTCGTCGGTGTCGCCCATGCGGTCGCTGACCCCAAGGCGTACCCCCGTGCGCTGGCGTTCGTCGCGCTTGGCATACCAGTCCTCGTTGGGGGTGTTCGATGTGGCTTGGGTCATGGGAGGCTCCTTTCGGCAAAAAAAAACCGCCGGGGATTCCGGCGGTTCGTTGGAGTTCGGTGGGCTTTTCAGCAACTACCTGACCTCTCGACCGCCGAAGCGTGAGAAATAAAAGTAGAAAAAGAAAAAGCCGGTACGGAACATGGCCTAAGAATGTAGCACAAAGAGGGCGGACGCCGTTTCAGGCCGTTCCACCTACCGTCAGGCCGTCGATGCGCAGTGTCGGCTGACCCACGCCCACGGGCACGCTCTGGCCTTCTTTGCCGCAGGTGCCCACGCCGCTGTCGAGGCGCATATCGGTGCCGATCATGCTCACGCGCTTGAGGCACTCGGGCCCGCTGCCCACCAGCGTGGCGCCCTTCACGGGGTACTGGATCTTGCCGTTCTCAACCCAATAGGCTTCCGACGCCGAGAACACGAACTTGCCCGAGGTGATGTCCACCTGACCGCCGCCGAAGTTGGTGGCGTACAGGCCTTTCTTGATGCTGGCGACAATTTCTTTCGGGTCTTTGTCGCCACCCAGCATATAGGTGTTGGTCATGCGCGGCATCGGCAGGTGGGCGTAGCTCTCACGGCGGCCGTTGCCGGTGGGTTTGACCTTCATCAGCCGGGCGTTCAGGCTGTCCTGGATGTAGCCTTTGAGGATGCCGTCTTCGATCAGCACATTGCGCTGGCTGGTGTTGCCTTCGTCGTCGACATTGAGCGAGCCGCGGCGGTCTTTGATCGTGCCGTCGTCCAGCACCGTCACGCCCTTGGCTGCCACGCGCTGACCGATCTTGCCGCTGAAGGCGCTGCTGCCCTTGCGGTTGAAGTCACCCTCCAGCCCATGACCCACGGCCTCATGCAGCAGGATGCCCGGCCAGCCCGGGCCGAGCACCACCGTCATCTCGCCGGCCGGTGCAGGGCGTGATTCGAGGTTGGTCAACGCCGTGCTCACGGCTTCATCGACGTATTTTTTGACCTGCGCGTCATCGAAATACGCCAGGCCGAAGCGGCCACCGCCGCCGCTGGAGCCAACCTCACGCCGTACCTCACCCTGGACAGTCTGCTCCACAATGACGGTGACCGACAGGCGAACCAGGGGTCGCACGTCGGCGGCCAGGGTGCCGTCAGCGCGCGCCACCAGCACCACGTCGTACTCGCTGGCCAGGCCTGCCATGACCTGCGCCACGCGCGGGTCCTTGGCCCGGGCCCACTGCTCCACCCGGCCCAGCAAGGCCACCTTGGCCGCGCTGTCGAGCGTGGCAATCGGGTCCTGGCCAGGATAGAGGCTGCGGCTTTTTGCTATCTTTTCAGAAGCTATTTTTGACACCTTTACACGGGATTTCACCCCATTTGATCCTGAAGACCCGATGCTGCGCACCGTCCGCGCCGCATCCAGCAGCGACGCCCAAGACAGATCGTCCGAATAGGCAAACGCCGTTTTCTCCCCACTCACGGCCCGCACGCCGACGCCCTGGTCAATGCTGAAGCTGCCCGTCTTGACGATGCCTTCTTCCAGGCTCCAGCCTTCATTGCGGGTGTACTGGAAGTACAGGTCGGCGTCATCCACCCGGTGCGCCTTGATTTCATCGAGGGCGCGGCGCAGATGTGTCTCGTCCAAGCCAAAGGGCTCCAGCAACAGGGATTTGGCGACAGCCAGGCGCTCGATGGTGGGTTCGCGAGAGATCATGGCCCCGATTGTAGGAAGCCCCGCCCCATCGCGCCTGGCCACTACTGACCGGCTTGCGCTTCCCGCACCATCTGCTGGATGATCTGCTGCATCCTCGGCATCATGCGCTGCACCTGAGCCTGCGACAAAGCAACCGTCTTTTGCATGACCCGGGGCATCTTGTTGATCATGGCCTGGCCTGCAGGTGTGCGATAGAACGCCAATTGGGCGTCCACCTCTTCCTGCTCAAACACTTCCTGGTACAGCTCCACAAACTGCGGCTTGAGCTTGGCAAAGGAGAACTCCTCGCGCAGCAGCACCACCACCTTGGCCGGCATGGCATCGACGGCACGCTGCTGTTCGGACGTCAGGCTCTGGTGGTTGGGGATACGCTGCAGCATCTGGCGCATCACCGGTTCAAGGCCGGTAAACACAGCGTCCATCGTGGCTTCTGTTTTGGTGACATCCAGCAGGGCTTCAACCGAGGCCACCGTAGGCGGCGCGGCGTGGGCAAAGCTGAAAGACATGGCCAGAAGAGCTGTAACAAGATGTTGGCGCACAGGAATCCTTCCAAAGAGATGGTCAATGATCACTCAAAAAACGGAACAGGGCCGCATCGTCCAGTTCGGCCCAACCCGCGCGGCTGGCCTGGGCAAAGACCTCGGCGGCGTGGGCACCCAGCGGGCCCCTGAAGCCAGCCGCCTCGGCTGCCTGCACCGCCAGACGGGTGTCTTTTTGCAGCAGGGTCATGTGCGCTCGCGGCGCGTAGTCCGCAAGGAGCGCCCGGCGCATGCGATCTTCAGCGATCCAGCTCTGCCCGCTGGACTGGCCGATCACATCCAAAGTGCGTGCCGGGTCCAGCCCCATCGTTTGCGCCATGACCATCACCTCAGCAGCGCCCACCAGGTTGATGCCCGCCAGCAGGTTGTTGACCAGCTTGGTACGCGCACCATCGCCCACCCGCTCGCCCAGCCGAAAGACCTTGCTCGACAGCGCGGCGATGAGCGCGGCATTGCGCAGGTACACAGGCTCCGGGCAAGCCACCATCAGGCTCATGCTGCCGTCGGCCGCGCGCGCTGGGCCACCGGACATGGGGGCGTCGATGGTGTGTATGGCTTGGGCGTGCAGAGCCTGAGCGATGCTTTCCACGTCCTGTGGGGCCATGGTGGGACAAAGCACCACCGTGCTGCCCGCCGCCAATTGGGCGGCCAGGCCCCCGGCGCCATCCGCGCCAAACAGCACCCTGCGGGTCTGGTCTGCAGTGACCACTGCAATGATGATTGCTCTGTTACTTATAGCTAACTGTGATATACCTTCTCGGGAAATTGCTCCAAAAGGCTCGAGCTTTTTGACAACCACCGGGTCGATGTCAAAAACCTCCACCTCCCAGCCCCGGGCCAACAGGTTGCGCGCCATGCCGCCACCCATGTTGCCCACGCCAACGATGCCAACCCGCTGCTCCACGTTCATGACTGCACCAGCCGCTTCGATTTGGCGATCGACATCAGGATGCCCAGCCCGAACCCCAGGGTGACCATGGCTGTACCGCCGTAACTGACAAAGGGCAAGGGAACCCCCACCACAGGCAGGATGCCGCTGACCATGCCCATGTTGACGAAGGCATAGACAAAAAAGATCAGGGTGACCGCCCCCGCCAGCAAGCGGGTGAACAGCGTGGGGGCCTCCAGCGCGATCATCAGGCCACGCAAGATCAGAAAGGCGAACGCCATCACCAGAACCACCACGCCGGCCAGGCCGAATTCTTCGGCAAAGGCTGCAAAGATGAAGT
>JBDKJB010000127.1:0-5734 GCA_039796835.1 Pseudomonadota bacterium
CCCAGGTGAAAAGCAGTCATACCGTAGGCTCCAAAGGTTCAGGGCGCAGCAACGCCGCCACCGCCGCAGGGGCTGAAGGAAACCAGGCGTGAAAGTAGCTGGCGCGCACGGGGCCGTGGGCGTACAGCGCTTCGCCATCGGCCCCCGAGGCCACGGGCTGTGCGGCCGCACCAGGGCGCACGGTGCGGGCCACGGCTTGCAAGGGCGTTTCGGTGAGTGACCAGTGGAAGGTGTGGCCCAGCAACGTGCCTTGGCTGCCCTGGCTCACACCCGGCACATCAAGCTGCTGCGGCCCCAAGGCGGCCAGCCGCTTTTGCATGACCACGCGCCCGGGCAGCAGGCCCCACATGGCATGGGTGGCACCGGCTTTGTCCACCAGTTCGTCAAACAGCAGCATCATGCCGCCGCACTCGGCCCACACGGGTTTGCCCAGCGCCACATGGGCGCGCAGGGCATCGCGCAGGGCGTGGTTGGCGCCCAGCTTTTCGGCGTGCAGTTCGGGGTAGCCACCGGGCAGCCACACGGCGTCGCACGGGGGCAAGGCGGCATCGGCCAGGGGCGAGAAAAACACCACCTGTGCGCCGAGTTGGGCCAGCGTGTCGAGGTTGGCGGCGTAAATGAAACACAGCGCGGCATCACGGGCCACGGCCACGGTGCGGCCCGTCAGGGGTTGTGCGGTGGTTTGCGCAGGCGCAGGCACAGCGCCAAAGTCCACGTTCCACGCCGCCAGTTCGGCGGCACCCATCTGCCCCAGCGGGGTGGTGGCCAGGGCGTCGGCGGCGGCGTCGAGCCGTTGCAGCGCATCGGGCAACTCTTGCGCGGCCACCAGGCCCAGGTGGCGCTCGGGCAGGGTCAAAGCGGGTGAGCGCATGACCGCACCCAACCAGCCTCCGGCCCCGGTCTGGGGCACCGCGGCTTGCAGCATGGCCGCGTGGCGGTCGCTGGCCACACGGTTGGCCAGCACACCGGCCCAGCGCAGGCCGGGCTGGTAGTGCTGCAGCCCATGGGCCACGGCACCAAACGTCTGCGCCATGGCCGATGCATCGACCACGGCGAGCACCGGCACGTTGAACAGGCGGGCCAGGTCGGCGGCGCTGGGTTCGCCGTCAAACAGGCCCATCACGCCTTCGATCAAAATCAAGTCAGCCTCGGCCGCCGCTTGCGCCAGGCGCTGGCGGCAGTCGGCCTCGCCGGTCATCCACAGGTCGAGCTGGTGCACGGGCGCACCGCTGGCCAGCTGGTGCCAGAACGGGTCGAGAAAATCGGGCCCGCACTTGAACACGCGCACCCGCCGCCCGGCCCGCGTGTGCAAGCGGGCCAGCGCCGAGGTGAGCGTGGTTTTTCCCTGGCCCGAGGCCGGGGCTGCCACGAGCACAGCGGGGCATTGCCGGGGCAGGCTCACCGCCCCGCCCACTTCAGGCCCACGTACAGCGTGCGCCCTGCCATGGCGTAGCCGGTGGTGGTCTGGTAAGCCTTGTTGGCCAGGTTGTCCACGCGGGCCAACATGCTCCAGCCGGGGCTCAGGTCTTTGCTGGCGGCCAGGTTGACCAAGGCGTACCCGCCCAGGCGCTGGGTGTTGGCGGCGTTGTTGAAACGCTCGCCCGCCAGCAACCAGTCTGCGGCCAGGTTCCAGCCCTGCACGGTGGTTTCGGCCCCCAGCTTGGCAACGCGTTTGGCGCGGCGGGCCAGCAGTTTGCCGGTCACTTCGTCGGTGGGGTTTTGCAGGTCGAGCGACGCGTTCAGCCCCACACGGGCCATGCGGGTGCCCCCAGCCAGCGTCACCCCTGTGTATTGGGCCCTGCCCGTGTTGCCGTAGCACCCGGCAAAGGCGCCCACACCGTTGACGCAGGTACCGGGGCCCGACACGTAGGTGATGAGGTTGGTCACGCGGTTGCGGTAGGCCACCACAGACATCGAATCGGCCCCCGAACCGTACTTGGCCCCCAGCTCCAGGTTGGTGGCGCTTTCGGGCTTGAGGGTAGGCAGGCCGTAAATGCTGAAGCGCTGGTACAGCGTGGGCGCACGGAAGGCCGTGCCTGCCGATGCGGTCAGCCGCCACTGGGGTGTCAACGCAAACCCGTAAGCCGCGCTGCCCGTGGTGTGGCCACCGAATTCGCTGTCGTTGTCGCGGCGCAGGTTCGTCTGCAGCGTGTGTGGGCCCTGTTTCAGGCCCAGGCCCAACGCCAGAGCGTCCTGGTGGCGGCGGGTGTTTGTGGGTGTGGTGGTGGCATTGGTCAGCCGGTCTTCGCGGCGCTCCAGCGCGGCGGTGAGGGTGTGGGTGCCCAGCTTCCACTCGTTGTGCCACAGGTAAGTGCTCAAACGTGTGTCCGTGAGGTAAACGGATGGGGTGGTTTCGTAGCGGTCACGTCCCTCGGTGAGGGTGACGCGGGTGCGGTAAGTCCCGCTCCAGCGGGCCGTCCAGTTCAGGCCAAGCGCACTGAGGTCTTGCAGGGCGTGGTCGTCCTTTTTTGAATTGAACGCGTCGTACTGGGCGTCGCCTTGCGTGCCCAACCAGGTGGCTTCGAGCTTGTGGTCGCTGTTCAATCGGTAGCCCAGGCGGGCAGACCCGGACGTGCGGCGGTAGCCGTCTTTGTCGGGGTTGGCGGCGGGTTGGGCGTTGAAGCCGGTGCTGCGCTCGCTGCCCAAGGCCAGGGCATAGTCCACCGCCCCCTGTGCACCGCTCACGCTGGCATCGAGCTTGCGCGTGCCTTGGCTGCCCACACCCACGGCCACGCTGGGTTGTGCCGGGCCGGTGCCCTGGCGCGTGAAGATTTGCACCACACCGCCCATGGCGTCTGAACCGTAAATGGCGGCAGCCGGGCCACGCAACACCTCGATGCGGTCAATTTGGTCCAGAGGCAAGGCCTGCCAGGCGGGGCCGCCGGTGCTTTGTGAATCGACCCGCACACCGTCGATCATGAGCAATGTGTGGCGGGTTTCGGCACCGCGCACGTACAGGCTGGTGGTGGCGGCCGGGCCGCCGGCGCGGGTCAATTCCACCCCGGGCAGGCGGCTGAGCACGTCGGCCAGGCTGCTGGCGCCGCTGCGCTCGATCACCTCGCGGTCGATCACACTGACGTCAGACACCACGTCGGTCAGGGGTTGTTCGGTGCGGGTGGCGGTGACCATCACGGTGGCGAGTTGCCCGTCCGACTGGGCCTGAGACAAGCCCGACGCAGACAACAAAGCGACAGACAGCAGCGACAGGCGCAGGCCCGCGGGCGTGCGAAGGGGCACAGAAATGAAGGAATGCATGAAAAAAACCACTCAACGGGGTGTCCTCGCCGGCTTCCCCGCCAGCGCTTGGACGTGACAGCAAAACCGGCCCAGCCATTTTTCAGGTCGGGCGTGGGTTTGCCACTGTGTTGGCCGGTATCCGGGCTGATGGAACAACCTTCAAAGCCTTCCCAGGGGGTGGCGCCTTGCGGCACCACCCGCCCAGTGGCGGGAATTGAAAGCGGGAGACACGCACCAGCGGTGCATGCACTCCGTCCACTTACCGTTGCGGGGGCAGCGCTGGTTAGAAGCGGTCTGTGCAAACCGCTTCCCCCAGCTTCCCGTTGAACTGCCCCGCGTGAACCGCGGCGGCGAGCACCAACGGCGCGCATTGTAGTGGGCAAGGCCTACAATCCTGACGCCATGGCAGACCCCAACGACATCGCCCAAATTGCGTCCCGCGTGGATCGGCTTTTGCTGCGCCACGGGGAATTGCAACGCACCAACGAATTGCTGGCTGCCCAGGTGGCCTCGCTGACCAGCGAACGCGACTTGCTGCACGCGCGGCTTTCGGCGGCGCGCTCCCGCATTGACGCCTTGCTGGAGAGGCTACCTGACGTGTCACAGCCCTCCTCCCACACCCCGACCGATACGCCATGAAACAACTTGACGTTGAAATCATGGGCCAGCGCTATCTGCTCAGCTGGCCCGAAAACGGCGAAGCGGCGCTGCTGAAGGCGGTTGAGCGCGTGGACATGGCCATGTGCAAAATCCGTGACGCGGGCAAAGTCAAAGCACGCGACCGAATCGCGGTACTGGCTTCGTTGAACCTGGCGTTCGAGCTCTCCGAGGCCCTGGAAAAGGCCCAGGCCGTGGCGGCAGCTCCCGCGCCCACGCTGCCCGTTCCGACCGAGGATGTCGATGTCGAGCAGCTGCTCCAGCGCCTGGACCAGGTGCTGATGGACGATTCCCGGCTTCTTTGACAAACCCTTGGTGTCAACCCCAATTAGAAATGTCCCCTTGTGAACCGGATAGAAGTGTCCCCTGCGAAGGGGGTCCGGGATGAAGGGGTCATCCGCTGGGGCAGGACTGCGCAGGGCGTAGCCCGTAGCGGGCCTGCCCCAGCACTGGCGGGCTGACGTGTGTACCGGGTTGGTGGATGCCCTGGCTGCGCATGTCTTCCTGCATCGCGATGTCCGCGGTTAGTTTTTGCAACTTGCGCTGCTCTTTGGCCAGCGCATCCACACGGATATTCACGGTCTTGTCATCGGCTGATTTCTTGTTGCGCAAATGCCCGTGCACCACATGGGCCTTGAATGCCAATGGCTGACCCCGGTACATCAACTCCAGGCTCCCATCTCCATACTGGGCAATGTCCACCTTGGCCCTGGCTTTGGGTGCATGGCCTTGCCCTGGCGTGATCCAGATCTGGCTGCCCTCGAACTGGCACGACAGCTGTGTGCTGAGCTGTCGCTGGTGGTGAACCGAGCAAATGCGCGCCAGCGCCTGGGGCGTGTCTGTGTAGGGGCGGTGGGCATCTTCCTCTTCACGGGGCAGCACGGCAAAGCGCGCGTTGTGCTGCTTGATGTACCCACCCAGCCAGGCATTGGCCGCATCCATCGTGTCGATACCCGCCAGCCGCATGGCCTTGCACATGCGATCCTGCAGCGTTTGAAACAGCCTCTCCACACGCCCCTTGGCCTGGGGGCTGTGTGCACAGATGGGCTCAATGCGCAGCTGCAGCAGGGCTCGCTCGAATTGGGTGGGCTCGGGGTCTTCGCTGTCGTGTTTGGTGAAGATGCTGTGGCGGTCGCTGTAGCAGGCCAGTGGCACCCCATGTGTGCCGACATGAGCCTGCAGCAGGGCCAGGTACGCCTGCGTGGTCTCGCTGGCTGAGAATCGCGCGGCCAGCACCCGCCCCGTGGCATCGTCGATGAAGGCTATCAGGCAGCATTTGTCGCCACGCCCTTCGAACCAGTCGTGGTGGCTGCCATCGATTTGTACCAGTTCGCCCAGGCGTGCCCTGCGCTGGCGTGGGCTGTGTTGGCGTTGTACGCGGCGCTTCTTGGCCCTCCACAGTCCTGCCTCGATCATCCAGCCGCGCAGGGTCTCAACCCCAATCGTCTGCTGGTGCTGCGCCTGCAGGTATTCGCTGGCCAACTGGGGACCAAAGCCCGTGTAGTGCTCACGCACCAGTGCAACGATGGCAGCCTTGCGCTCGTCGCTGATGCGCCGGTTGCTGGGGACTGCGCGGCGTTTGCTCACCAGCGCTTGCGCGCCATCGGATCGATAACCTCGACACAGCCGTTTGATCTGGCGCACCGATAGCCCCAGTTGCAGCGCCGCCATCGCCTGTGACACTTCTTTGGCCGCAACCCTTTTGATGACCCCCAGCCTGTCCGCTTCTCTCTCGCTCAACATCGCCCTCGCTTGTCCCGTCATCCCAACCACCCTTCAACATCGAGGGGGACATTTCTATCCGGGGCAAAGGGGACATTACTACTTGGGGCTCACACGG